>NZ_CAINTR010000144.1 GCF_903853455.1 uncultured Magnetospirillum sp. | reverse complement strand
GCTCCGCCCCTCCTTACGTCCGGCCCCAGCGGGCAATCATACCGGCCATCATAGTTGTCGCTCAACCGGCCAAGATAATTGTCGGCGGCGAGGCCGGCCCCAGTTCAAGCACATGCTCGGGGGCCGACGGCGTCCAACCGTAGGATCCGAGGACGACGTCGCGGGTGAAGGTGTATCCGGCGCCGCTCATTCCGACGCCCAGGCGCTTGCCGTGCAAATCCTGGAAATCGCGGATGCGGCTGTCGGCGCGGACGATGACGGTGAACGCTTCCGGGTAGAGTGCGATCACCATGCGCAGTTTCGGATCGGGGCCGGCGGCGGCAAACGGTCCCTCGCCGTGAAAGGCGGCATAGGCCACGTCGGTCTGCGACAGGCCGAACGTCGAGGCGCCGCTCTCGACCCGCTGGATATTGGCCACCGATCCCTCGGACCGCACCGCGACGCATGGCCGGGTTTGATGGTTTTCCGTCAGGTTGAACATGCGGCAGATCGCGTTTCCGACCGGGTGGTAGATCCCGCCGGGGATTCCGGTGGCGAGGGTGACCGGAGTGGGGGCGAGGACGACCGATACCGCCATGCAACCGGCGACGGTGCTGGCCATGATCGCCGCGGCGAGGCCTGGCGGTGGTTTGAACGGCATGACCGAATGCTCTCCCTTGCCCGCCGGGTTGGCGAGGCGCTTATACCAGAATGCGTTGATCGAAACCGATCAACGCCGCCCTCAAGTGGCGGGCGGGCCACCTCCGTGGCCCTTGCCTCCCGCGCCATGAGGCGCGCGGCCCCTTGAGCCTAGCCAAGCCACGATGAGTCCCGCTCATCGCGGCTTGGAATTACGTATCAAGCTCATAGAGGATCGCCGAGCCGTCACGCTCGAACTCGCCGCGCACCCAAAGGTTCTCGTCGTCATACCAGATGCTGCCGGCCAGATACGGCGTGATGAAGGTATAGCGGGTGGAGAGGACATGGCGGCCGTTGACCACGATTTTCTCGCCGGCGAACTTGCGGGCGCTGACGCCGACGATGCCGCCATGCTGGGCATCGACCACCGTGTCCTGCTCCAGCACCGCCGGGGTCCACAGGCTGTTCGAGGTCAGGGTGGCGGCGGGGGCGATGAAGGGACCGCCCTTGCTCACCACCCGGAAGCCCTGAGGCGTGGCGGCGCCGGCCACATGGAAGGTTTCGCCGTCCTCCACCGTCTCGCTGGTCAGCGACACCAGCCGCCCCGCCCGCCAGGTCTCCTCGGAGCGGTGGCTGAAGGCGTACATGGTGAAGAAGGCGACCTTGACCAGGAGATGGATCTCGGTGCTGATCTGGGTTTCCTTGGTCGCCGACGAATACAAGACCGTGTGGGTGCCGATCCTGTCGCCCTTGTAGAGGACCGAGAAGCGCCGGTCACCGGCGGCGGCCGGCAACAGGATGGGCGTCGTGGCCATGGCGGCGCGCGGAAGAACGCAACTGACGGCCCCGGCAAGTCCAGCGGCCAGGACGGCACGGCGTGAAAGGGAAGATCTCTCTTGGCCAGGGCAAAACTGCGACACGGGACGGCCTCGACTTTCGATGAGACCGGATGGGACCGGGAGCTCATGATGACGTCGCTTGTCGCGAGACCGATTGTCGCTTTTCCCCCAGTCGCTTCAGACAGGTGTCGTCAAGCCATAGGAACAATGGGCGCTTTGCCCGCCGCCCCGATAGGGTCGGAATTCACCTACCGTACCTTGAACACCGGCATCACCGCCGGGCAGGGCAGGCGCTCCTCCAGCTTGCCGGTGGCCAACTCCTCGGCGACCTTGGCCAGGGCCACGTCCCAGGCGGTCAGCACCCGGCTGACATCCTCGGAATCGTGGGCGTAGCACACATTGTGGCTGGCCAGGAACAGCACGCCGGCCCGCAGCATCTCGCGGGCGAACAGGGTCTTGATCGCCTCCTTGCGGGCCTTGGGGTGGTCTTGGACCGCCAGGATCATCCACGGCGCCCGGCCCAGCAGGCCGAACACCTCCGACAGCCCATGGGCGGCGGCCAGCTTGGCCACTTCGGTGGCCAACAGGGTTCCGGTCCGCCACAGGCGTTCGATCACCGGCTCGCGCTTCATCTTGTCGATGGTGGCGATGGAGGCGGCCAGCGACAGGGCCTCGCCGCCGAAGGTGCCGGAGATGAAGACGTTCTCCATCTCGCGCATGATGTCGGCGCGGCCCATGATGGCGGAAATGGGCATGCCGTTGCCCATGGACTTGCCGAACGAGGCCAGGTCGGGCGTCACCCCGAACAGCGACTGCGCCCCGCCCAGGGCGTAACGGAAGCCGGTGATGACCTCGTCGAACACCAACAGCGCTCCATTGGCGTGGCACAGCTCCTTCAACTCGGCCAGATAGCCCGGCGCCGGATCGGTGGCGTTCATGGGCTCCATGATCAGGGCGGCCATCTCGCCGGGATGGTCCTTGAACAGTTGGCGGGCGGAGTCCAGGTTGTTGTAGGCGAAGGTGTGGGTGAGGTGCTGCACCGCTTCCGGCACCCCCTTGTGGCGCGAGGTCGAGCCGATATACCAGTCCTGCCAGCCGTGATAGCCGCACACCGCCACCCGGTCGCGGCCGGTGAAGGCGCGGGCGAGGCGGATGGCGGCGCTGGTGGCGTCGGTGCCGTTCTTGCCGAAGCGGACCATCTCGGCGCAGGGGATCAACTCCACCAGCCGCTCGGCCAGCTCGGTCTCCAGGGTGGTGGCGAGGCTGAACGAGATGCCGCTGGTCAGCTGCGCCCGGATGGCGGCGTCCACGTCGGGATCCTGGTAGCCCAGCACCACCGGCAGCAACCCGCAGACCATGTCCACATAGCAGTTGCCGTCCACGTCCCACACCTTGCCGCCCTGGCCGTGGGTCAGGAACATGGGCGACTCGGCGGGATATTGGATGCGGCTCTTGGAAAAGGTCTGGCTGCCCAGCGGGATCACCGCCTCGGCCCGCTTCAGCAAGGCGGTGCTGGTGGCGACGCCGTTCCATGGCGGCGCCGCTTCGGCGCGCAGCGACTTGGCGAAGCCTTCGTTGCGGCCGATCTGCTGGTTGACGGCCCGCAGCTCGGGATGCTTGTCCAGCACCGCCAGTACGTCCAGATAGGACGGCCGTTCCGCCACATGCGCGACCACCGCTTCGAGGAAGCGCAGGTCGGCCTCCTCGTCCAGGGTCCAGCGCTCGGCGTGGAGGCCGGGCAGCGGGCAGACCAGACTGGCTTGGGGGAAGCGGTGGCGGCGGTCGCGGATGAACACGGTGACGTGCTCGCGGTCGGCGGGGCGGGTGGCCTCGGCGGCGGCGGCGTCCAGGGCGGCGCGGGTGAAGGCCTCGCAGTCGAGGCCGTCGGGCCAGGACGGCGGGCTGGCGTTGCTGGCATAGGCCGACCCGGTGCGCTTCAGCAGGGCCAGCACCTCGCCGCAGACCTGGGGGTCGAGCAGCGGGCAATCGGCGGTCAGGCGCATGACGATGTCGGCGTTCTCGGCCGCCGCCGCCAGGGCGAAGCGGGCCAGCACGTCGTCCAGCGGGCCGCGATGGCAGGCGACGCCGAAGCTTTTCGCCCATTGCGCCACGGAATCGTCGCTGGGATCGGTGCTGGTGGCGACCACCACCTTGTCGATGCCGGGGATGGCTTGGGCGGCGGTGGCGACCCAGTCCAGCACCGGACGGCCCTTCAGCGGCAGCAGCACCTTGCCGGGCAGACGGGTGGAGGACAGGCGGGCTTGAATGACGGCGACAGCGGTCATGATGGTAATCCAGCAAGAGAACGGGCGGCGATGACGCCGTCCAGCACCGCCAGCGCCTCGCGGCCGCTACAGACCACGGGCTCGCCGCGCAAGGCGGCCAGGAAGGCGGACATTTCGGTAACGTAGTCGTCGGCGTAGCCGCCGGGCAGGCTTTGGTCGATAGCGGCCTCGCCGTTCTGGTCGATCAGCCGGAAATGCCGGCGGTCGAGGTCCACATGCACATGCCCGGCAGTGCCGGCCAGATAGAAGCCGCGCATGCGGGGGCGGGTGACGTAGTCCACATGCACGGTGGAGGTGACGCCGTCGGGATGCTCCAGGATGGCGTCGGCCACGTCCTCGGAGGCGAGGTCCAGCGTGCCGGACCGGCGCGCCACGCAGGCGGCGGGACGGAAGTGGCCCAGCAGATGGGCGGCCAAGTCGAATTCGTGGATGTAGTCGAAGATGGCGCCGCCGGTGCGGGGATCGTTGGCGTAACCCAGGCGCCAGTCCTGGCCGGGCCGCCAGTCGGGCAGGTAGAGGGCGGCGAGGAAGCGGCCCCACAGCACCTGTCCCAGCCGGCCTTGGGCCAGGGCGCTGCGGGCCAGCAGGACGCAGGGGTGAACCCGCAGATTGAGGGCGGCGGCGACGACGAGCTGGGCGCTGTCGGCCTGATCCAGCAGCTCGGGCAGCCGGCCGACCCGATGGCCCAGAGGCTTTTCCACCAAAGCGTGGCGGCCGGCGGAGATGGCGGCGGCGAGGTCGTCCTCGTGACGGTCGGAGGGGGTGGCGACCACCACCGCCGCGGCGGCGTCGAGGGCGGCATCGCGGGAATCGGTGGCGGTGCCGCCATCGGCCTCCAGCAGGGCGCGGCGCTCGGGCGACGGGTCGAAGCCGATCACCGTCTCGCCCAGGGCCAGGGCGTTGCGGGCGTGGCGCAGGCCGATGCTGCCGAGGCCGAGAACGGCGATCATCCCAACACCTCGCTTAAAGCCTGGGCGACGCGATGAACGTCGTCCTCGGTCATGCCGACGAACAGCGGCAGGGTCAGGCAGCGGTCGTAATAGGCGTCCGCGCCCGGCAGGGTGACGCCGGGATAACGGCTGCGGTAATAGGGCTGGCGATGGACCGGCAGGTAATGGACCTGGGTGAAGATCCGGCGCTCGGCCAGGGCGCGCATCACCTTGGCGCGGCTGATGCCGGCGGCGGCGAAGTCGATCAGCGCCACCTGGATATGCCAGGAAGGGCGGCAGTGGCCGACCTTGGGGATGGGCAGCACCAGCGGCGCCAGGGGAGCCAGCGCGGTCTCGTAGGCGGCGACCAGTTCGGTCCGCGCCGCCATGAAGCGCCCCAGCTTGGCCAGCTGGCTGGTCCCCAAGGCGCAGGAGATGTCGCTGGCCCGGTAGTTGAAGCCGGGCGCCGCCATCTCGTAATACCAGGGATTGGGGCTGCCATCGGCGTCGAAGGCCTCGTCGGCCTGGGTGAAGCGGGCGGGGTCACGCTCCATGCCGTGGCTGCGCAAACTCCGCAGGCGGGCGGCGAGGCGCGGGTCGGCGGTGGTGACGGCGCCGCCCTCGCCCATGGCCACCGTCTTGACCGGATGGAAGGAGAACACCGCCATGTCCGAGGCGCCGCAGGCGCCGGTGGGCTGCCAGCCGCCGGACAGCTCCTGCTGGCTGCCGACGGCGTGGCAGGCGTCCTCCACGATGGCGAGGCCGTGCCGCCGCGCCGTCTCGGCCAGCGCCGCCATGGCGACGCACTGGCCGTTGAGATGGACCGGGAACACCGCCTTGGGGGCGAGGCCGCCGCAGCGGGCGAGCGCGTCGTCCAGATGCTCCGGCCCCATCAGGCCGGTGTCGGGGTCCACGTCGGCGAACACCACCTCGGCTCCCACATAGCGCGCCGCGTTGGCGGTGGCGAGAAAGGTCAGGCTGGGGACGATGACGGCGTCGCCGGGGCCGAGGTCGAGGGCCAGCGCCGCCAGATGCAGCGCGGCGGTGCCGGACGAGCACACCACCGCATGCGGCGCGGCGGTCACCTTGCTTAAGGCGGCCTCGAACGCGGCGACCGCCGGGCCGGTGGTCAGGGTGTCGGAGCGAAGCGCCGCCACCACGGCGGCGACGTCGTCATCCTCGATGACCTGGCGTCCATAGGGCAGCGGGCGAGTCATTGTCTTTGTGTCCCTCAATCGCCGGGCGGGATTCTCCGAATCCCTGGGCTCTCGCGCCACATGGCGCGCCGGCCTTTGGCCGCAACTCCGAGCGGAAGATCGCTCGTCGATATGATTTGTCCTTCAAACGCAGGACGGACGAGACGTGTCCCTAAAGATCCAGGTCGATCCGGCTGATCATGCCCAGCAGTTCCGGTTCGGACAGCCACCAGGTGTTGGTGTTGCTGGCGTAGCGGAAGTCTTCCGACACCGGCTCGCCCTCCATGGTCTGCTCCTTGGACCAGTAGGACAGCATGGGGTAGATGACGTAGCGGTCGGCCAACTCGCGGGTGGTGCGGGCTTCCTCCTCGTTGACCATGACCTCGTGCAGCTTCTCGCCGGGGCGGATGCCGACGATCTTGTGTGGCAGGTCGGGGGCCATGGTCTTGGCCAGGTCGGTCATCTTCATGCTGGGGATCTTGGGGATGAAGATCTCGCCGCCCTTCATCATGCTCATGGAGGACAGCACGAAGTCGACGCCCTGCTGCAAGGTGATCCAGAACCGGGTCATGCGGTCGTCGGTGATGGGCAGGAACTCGGCCTTCTGGGCGATCAGGTCGCGGAAGAACGGAACCACCGAACCGCGCGAGCCGACCACGTTGCCGTAGCGCACCGCGCCGAAGCGGGTCTGGCCCTTGCCCGACAGGTTGTTGGCGGCGCAGAAGACCTTCTCGGCCGCCAGTTTGGAGGCGCCGTAGAGGTTGACCGGGCTGACCGCCTTGTCGGTGGAGAGGGCCATGACGGTCCCGACCCCGTTGTCCAGGGCGGCGCGGACCACGTTCTCGGCTCCCCACACATTGGTGCGCAGGCATTCGGTGGGGTTGTACTCGGCCAGCGGCACATGCTTCTGGGCGGCGGCGTGGATGACGATGTCCACGTTGCGGAACGCCATCTGCAACCGCTCCAGGTCGCGGACGTCGCCGAGGAAGTAGCGGATGGCCGGATACTTGGAATCGGGGAACTCCCGCATCATGTCGAAATGCTTCTGCTCGTCGCGCGAGAACACGATCAGGCGGCTGACGCAGTCCAGCCCCAGCACGGTGCGCACGAACTGCTTGCCGAACGAGCCGGTGCCGCCGGTGACCAGGATGGATTTTCCGGCCAGCTTGTCGCGGATGTCGTCGTGCCGAAAGGAATTGAGGAGTGTCACGGCGAGAGTTCCCTTCGGGATGAGGTCCAGATGCGCCCCCAGCGTGGCGCGAAATGGTTAATATATCGCTTCAGCGGCGCCCCGGCGGTAATAGGCGACGCCGTCGTCGCTGTCGGTCCGGCGGAAGCCGCAGGCCTCGAAGATGCGTTGGCTGGGGCGGTTGGCGGCGCGGATCTCGGCGTAGAGAACGCTCGGCCCGCGCTCGCGCTCCAGCCGCAGGATGGCGGCGGACAGCAGGGCGCCGCCGATGCCGCGACCACGCGCGGCGGGGGCGACCGAGATGGACACCCGCCATTCCCCCTCGCAGCAAGTGTCGAACCGCACCATGCCCAGCTTGACGCCGTCGCGTTCGGCGATCAGCAGGACCCGCTCGGGATCGCTCAGCGCCCGCTCCAGCCAGGCGAAATGGTGGTCGCGGGCGACCTCGGCGGTGTCGAGCGAGTTGTCGCGGGTGACCGGGTCGTTGCGCCAGCGCAGCAGCTCCTCGCCGTCGCCGGCCGTCGCCGGCCGCAGGGTCAGGCGCATCAGGTCGGCCAGCCGCCCGGCGCCGGCGCCGTCGCACAGCATCCTTCCCTGCTCGGCCAGCCGTCGTCGCGCCTCGGCGTCGCCGGCCAGGTCGGCCAGTTTCCCGGCGATGTCGGCGGCGTCCAGAACCGCCACCACCGCCGCGCCGGCCTGTGCCAGCCCCGCCGCCACCTCCCGCTGGTTGTCGGCGATCACCAGCAGCAGGGTCGGCAGACCGAGGCAGCAGCGCTCCAGCGCCGAGGTGCCGGCCGCCCCCACCGCCAGGTCGCAAGAGGTCATCAGCGCCACCATGTCGGCCACGTCCACCGCCAGTTCGGCCGGCGGGCGCAGCCGGGCGGCCTGGGCGCGCACCTGCTCCAGGGCGGGGGCGGCGCTGCCCATCACCACCGTGACGGCGATGCCGAGATCGGCCGCCGCCAAGGCGTCGAGCACGGTGGCGGTGGCATTGAGCGGATCGGTGCCGCCGAGGGATACGAGAATGCGCATATCGCCCCTCAGTCGCCGGGCGCCCACATCCGTGGGCTTGGCTTTCGCGCCACATGGCGCGCCGGGCTTTGCCCGCAACTCCGAGCAAGGCTCGTCGGGATAGGTGCGGCGGGCGGCGGCGAAGCCGGGGCGCAGCAAGGCATGGGCGGGGCCGGCCAGGACCAGGGCGGAGGCCGGAACCAGCCCGGCATAGCTCTCGGCCCGCCGGCCCACTGTCTGGTCCAGCAGGATGTCGCAGTCGTGGCGGCGGTCGGCCAGGTCGTCGATCACCAGGATGCGCTCCGCCCAGGGACGCAGGCGCCGCTCGTAATCCGCGCCCAGGCGGTAATGGTCGATCACCACCCAATCCGGGGCAGGCAGGGCGGTCAGGGCTGCGGGGTCGCATGCGGCGCCGTCGGGCAGCTCCACCACCTCGATGGCGGCGTGGCGCAGGGCGGCGACGGTGCGCAGAGTCTCGTGGGTGCAGGCGAGGCGGCAGTGGCTGCCGCGCTCGGTCAGCGCCGCCGCCAGGGTCAGGCAGCGCATGACATGGCCGATCCCCATGGCGGGAGAGGCGTCGGCGCGGAACAGGACGGAGGGCGAGGCGGTCGACATGGCCCGAATCATGGTATTATAGTCCTGTCATGGACTCCATCCTCATCGACGGCCGCGCCATCGGGCCGAACTCCCCTCCCTATGTGGTCGCCGAAATGTCGGGCAACCACAACGGCGACATCGCGCGCGCCTTCGCGCTGCTGGACGCGGCCAAGGCGTCGGGCGCCGACGCGGTCAAGCTGCAGACCTACACCGCCGACACCATCACCATCGACCATGACGGGCCGGGCTTCGTCATCGAGGGCGGGCTGTGGGGCGGGCGCAAGCTGCACGACCTTTACACCGAGGCCCACACCCCCTGGAACTGGCACGCGCCGCTGTTCGAGCGGGCCCGCGCCCTGGGCCTGTCCATCTTCTCGTCACCGTTCGACGCCAGCGCGGTGGACCTGCTGGAATCGCTGGGGGCGCCGGCCTACAAGATCGCGTCGTTCGAGCTGGTGGACCTGCCGCTGGTGCGCCGGGTCGCCGCCACCGGCAAGCCGGTGATCATGTCCACCGGCATGGCCCATCTCGGCGAGATCGGCGAAGCGGTGACGGCGGCGCGGGAGGCCGGCTGCCGCGACCTGATCCTGCTGCATTGCGTCTCGGGCTATCCCTCCGCTCCCGAGGATTCCAACCTGCGCACCATTCCCCATCTGGCCCAAGCCTTCGGGGTTCAGGCCGGCCTGTCCGACCATACGCTGGGGGTGGCGGTGTCGGTGGCCTCGGTGGCCCTGGGCGCCACCTTCATCGAGAAGCATTTCACCCTGAAGCGCGCCGACGGCGGCCCGGACGCGGCCTTCTCGCTGGAGCCCGACGAGTTGAAATCCCTGGTGGAGGGCACCCGCACCGCCTGGGCGGCGCTGGGCCGGGTGTCCTACGACCTGGCCCCGTCCGAGCGAGGCAACCTTCAGTTCCGCCGTTCGCTCTACGTGGTGGCCGACATGGCGGCGGGGGAGGTGTTCACCGAGGCCAATCTCCGCTCCATCCGTCCCGGTTACGGCATGGCGCCCAAGCATCTGCCGGAGATCCTCGGCCGCCGCGCCACCCGCGCCGTGACGCGCGGCACGCCGTTGTCATGGGCCTTGGTGGTGTCCGAGTAACGCCGCCCAAAACCGCCGGCAGTTGTAATGCCGGTCCAGCCAGCTCCGCGCTTCCGTCGCGATGCGGGCAGCGGTCGCGGGGTTGCGCTCCACGAAGCGGCACAGCTGGATGATGTCGTCCACATTGGTCCAGGGCAGGTAATGCCGCCAGGGGGTGAAGTAGGCGGCGGTCGCGGGGTTGTCCTGCTCGATCAGCACCGCGCCGCAGGCGATGGTCTCGAACACCCGGCCGGTCACCAGGAATTCGGTGCGGGAATGGGCGGCGACGTTCAGCACCGCCCGCGCCCGGCGCAGGATTCCGGCATAGGAATCCATGTCGGGGGTTTCCACGGCGCGGCGGTCGCCGGTGATGGCGGTGAAGGGAATATCCTCGGTCAGCAGCACCGACAGCAGCATGTTGCGCACGCCATAAGCGTCGGCGCCCATGAAGACCAGGCCGAGATCGCGTTCGACCGTGCCGGCCTCCAGATGCTGGGCCGGGGGCAGCGCCACCAGGATCTTGGGGTGATGGGCTGCGTGTTCCGGACGCAGAAGGACCGATCGGGGATCGAAGAGCAGCATCGTGTCGGCAACCTCGGCCCAGGTCAGCAGACAGGACAGGTTGCTCTCCAGCGCGTCGCGCATCATGCAGACGAGGCGGAAGCCCAGATTCCGGGCCAGCTCGGCCATACGCTCCGGCCGCAAGCCGCGCTGGGTGGGCATATAGGAGCAGTCGAGGATCACCACCTCCGGCCGCCGCGCCGCCAACGCCGTCTCGAAGGTCTCGACCCGCTGGCGCGCCGCGTCGTCGGTGCCGCGAAATTCGTGGGGAAAGACGATGGCGGAATCGAGGTACAACTCAATGTCCAGCTCCGCCGCCCGGGCGGAGCGCTGAAAATGCTCGGCCAGATCGTTGGGCAGCACCATGCGCTCGAAGCCGACGAAGAGAACTTTGTTGTCCCTCAGTCGCCGGGCGGGGCCGTCCGGCCCCTTGGCTTTCGCGGCACGAGCCGCGCCGGGCTTTGCCCGCAACTCCGAGCAGAGCTCGTCGGGATCGTCCCCCGCCAACTCGACTCGCGACAACGCGCTGTCCGGTTGGGCGAAGGCGGCGTCGATCCTGGCGAGGATCGCCTGTTCCACCCTTGCGTCATAAGCCGGGACGGTGCCGTCGAAGCATCCGGCCACCGTCTCGATCTCGGGATCGCGCCGGTTCCATAGCCGCTGGAACAATGCGCGCGCCGCCTCGGCGTCGCCGGCATGCAGCGACAACCAGCCCAGTTCCAGCAGCATGGCCGTGTCGGTTGCACTGTGCCGGGCTGTCCAGGCCGCGAGGAAGGCGGTTGCCGCCTCGGTCCGTCCGGCGGCCACCAGCCGGCGGACCAGATGGTGATGGGCCGGTTCCCAGGAGGGACGGGCCAGCAGGATCGCGGCCACCTCGGCGGCACAGGCCGTCTGCTCCGCCGCCGAAGTGCCGGGCAGCTTCATGAGCAGCAGCAGGGCGGCGACCCGGCTGGGATGGCGGGGAGGGATGGTGGTCAGCAGTTGGCGGGCGGCGGCGTCGTCGCCGCGCAAATGCTGGGTCTCGGCCAATCGGGACAGGATGGCGGGGTCACCCGGCGACAAGGACAGCAGGGTCGACCAGCAGGCCAGTTCGGCATCGAGACAGCCGTTTTCCCGCAAGGCCTGGGCGATGGAATGCCATAGCAGGGCGGGGGGGGCCTCGGAGGCGGCTTGCCAGCGGTCGAGGCGCTCGAACAGCGCGGGTTGCACCGCCTCGGGGGCCTGATCCTCGATCCAGCCGGCGACGATGCTGCCGTGTAATCCGCGTTCGGCCTCGAAAGATGCTGCCAAGACACGGACTCCCGGTGGGGTTAGTCCTCGCGGTGGGTGCGTTCCAGGCGCTCGTGACGCTCCTGCGCCTCGATGGACAGGGTGGCGATGGGACGCGCCTCCAGCCGGCGGATGCTGATGGGTTCGCCGGTCTCCTCGCAATAGCCGTAGCTGCCGTCCTCGATCCGCAGCATGGCGGCGTCGATCTTGGAGATCAGCTTGCGTTCGCGGTCGCGGGTGCGCAGTTCCAGGGCCCGGTCGGACTCGGCCGAGGCGCGGTCGGCGATGTCGGGTTCCTGCATGCCGCCTTCCTGGAGGTGCTGCAAGGTTTCATCCGATTCGCGCAACAGCTCGGCGCGCCACCGCAGGAGCTTCAGGCGGAAATATTCCTTCATGCTTTCGTTCATGAAGGGCTCGTCCTCGGCGGGACGGTAATCCGGCGGCAACGTGACGGTCATCCATATTCCTCGATGTCACGGTCGGGGCGTAAGTCGCTGCGCAATATATGGACAGGGGCGCACCCCCGCAAGCGCAATTGCGTTCCACAACACATTGATAGGGGAGGGCAAGACCGAGGGGCGAATGAAATCCTTCATTCGCCCGGAGGCAAGGCCAAGGGCCGCCGCGCCACATGGCGCGAAAGCCAAGCCGCCGAGAGGCGGCGCCCGGCGATTGAGGGACGGAAACTAGCTCCCGCGCGGAGACAGTTTGGCCAGCTCGACCTCGACCCGAAGTTCGATTTCATCGAGCAGGGCGCCCAGGCGAGGGTCGCCGCAGTTTTCGCGCCGCGAGCGGACCGACTGGGCCAGGGCGAGCATCTTTTCCTTGGGAATGTCTCCCATCAACAGGCCGTGACGCAGATCCTCCAGCCCGTCGAGCAGTTCCTCGCCCCGGCGCACCAGCCGGCGGCGCGACTCGCGTTCGGCCGAGTTGTCCACCTGCTGGACCATGAGCAGGGCGTCGATGCCGCCGATGCCGGTGGGGGCCTCGACGGCATGGGGCTCCTCCACCGCGTCCATGGACTCGATGAGTGCCGCCTTGAAACCGCCCTTGCTGTCGTTCTTCTCGGTCTTGCGGGTGCCGGTCGTGGCGCCCTTGGAACCGACTCCGGAAATTTTCATGTGTCCCCGGTGCGGGAGTCTGTGGGTCCCGATCCTAGTCCTCGGGGCCGGATTACGATAGGCGCTATTTCGCCAGAGCGCGGCGCCGCGGTCAACTGGGCAGCTTTTGCCGGGCAGACGGGACGGAATGACCCTGCCCCGGCCCTCCGAACCGGGGCGGATCGGCGGAAATCCCAGGATGCGCCGGGCCTTCAGGTTGGCACGGCTTTCGCAAAGGACTTGCTGCACGACCATGACCCGCCTGTTTGGGGAAGAGACCATCATGACCCGCATCGACGTGACCGCCGCCTCCTTCACCGCACCGTTCCGCGCCTTCCTGCTGGCCGCCTCGCTGGTCGCGGTGACGATCGGACTGATGCCAGTCGAGGCCTTCGGGGCTTCGCGCATCAAGGACATCGCCGATTTCGAAGGCGTGCGCGACAACATGCTGGTGGGTTACGGCCTGGTGGTCGGCCTCAACGGAACCGGCGACACCCTCACCAATTCGCCGTTCACCAAGGAAAGCCTGACCGGCATGCTGGAGCGCCTGGGCGTCAACATCCGCGACAAGACTGGCGCCATCACCTCGGTCAGCCCCAAGAACGTCGCCGCCGTCATGGTGACCGCCTCGCTGCCGCCGTTCTCCCGCCAGGGCACCCGTATCGACACCAACGTTTCCGCCATGGGCGACGCCAAGGACCTGCGCGGCGGCACGCTTCTGGTTACCCCGCTGATCGGCGCCGACGGCGAGGTCTACGCGGTCAGCCAGGGTCAGGTCGCCACCGGCGGCTTCTCCGCCTCGGGCGCGTCCGGCTCGTCCGTCGTCAAGGGCGTTCCCACCGCCGGGCGCATAGCCAACGGGGCGATCATCGAGCGCGAACTGCCGTTCGAGATGACCCATCTGGAGGCGGTCAAGATTTCGCTGCGCAATCCCGATTTCACCACGTCGCGCCGCATCGCCCAGGCGATCAATTCCTTCCTGGGCGGCGACATGGCGCGCCCGATCGATCCCGGCACCGTCCAGGTGGTGGTGCCGCCGACCTATCGCGGCAACGTGGTCGGTCTGCTGACCGATGTGGAGCAGTTGCGGGTCGAGCCCGATCAGATCGCCCGGGTGGTGATCGACGAGGTCTCCGGCACCATCGTCATGGGCGAGAACGTGCGCATCAGCACGGTGGCCATCGCGCAAGGCCAATTGACCATCCGTATTCAAGAGACGCCGCAGGTGTCGCAGCCGTCGCCGTTCTCCACCACCGGCACCACCGAGACCGTTCAGCGGACCGACATCCAGGTGGACGAAGGCGGCGGCAACAAGCTGGCCGTGGTCCAGCACAAGGTCACGCTGCAGGAACTGGTCGAGGGCCTCAACAGCCTCGGCATCGGCCCGCGCGACCTGATCAGCATCCTCCAGGCCATCAAGGCGGCCGGGGCTCTGCAAGCCGAGCTGGAGGTGCTGTAACATGGCCATGTCAGACCTCGCCTCCTCCTTCGACGCGTCGCCGGCGACCCCCAAGCTGCCGCCCATGCACGCTCCCGACAAGGCGACCGCCGCCAAGGTCGGCAAGCAGTTCGAGGCCCAGTTCGTGTCCCAGATGTTTCAGCACATGTTCGAAGGCATCAAGACCAATGGCGTTTTCGGCGGCGGCAACGGCGAGGAAATGTTCCGGTCCCTGCTGATCGACGAGTACGGCAAGATGGTCGCCAATCGCGGCGGCACCAGTGGCAATGGCAGCGGTTTCGGCATCGGCGCCGCCGTGCAGAAAATGCTGTTGAAGCACCAGGAGGTGCAGTGACATGTCCGACATGACCTACGACGACGAAACCTTCCAGCCCGAAGACGATGGCCATGACGACGACGTCATCGACAGCGGTCCGATCATCGCCTTCGAAGACCTGATCTTCGCCTGCGAGAATCTGAGCGACCTGCTGGAGATCGAGAACGAGGCCCTGGCCAACCACGATCCGGAGACCGTCACGGTGTTGCTCGGGAACAAGGAAGCCCTGGTCAGGCTCTATGAGCAGGCGGTGCATCCCTTGGTTGTCAGCCCTGAGCTGGCCGAGACCCTGGAGCCCGAGCAGCGTGACGAGTTGCTGGCGGTGGGGACCCGGCTTAAGGAGCTCATCAGCCTTAACGAGATCCGTCTCAGGGCTGAAATGGACGCCTACCAGCGTGTGATAAATATCATGATCAATGCCGCCAAGAAGAAGGCCGCCAACGGGACCACCTATGGCCGCGCCGGAACATTCGGTAATACCGGTAACCGCGCGTCACTCTCGTTCAACAAGTCGCTCTAGCCAGAACGGCGGGGAAAATATCATGGGCATGACACTCGGTCTCAGCACGGCGCTTTCGGGATTGTTGACGAGCCAGAAGGGCCTGGACGTCATTTCCCAGAACGTCACCAACGTCAACACTCCGGGCTATGTCCGTAAGGTGATGACGCCGGAATCGGTCGATGTTGCCGGCGTCGGCGCCGGTGTGCAGGCCGGTGCCATTACGCGCACGGTTGATGAAGGCCTGATGAAGGATATCCGCGGCCAGGCCTCGGCCCAGGCCACGTTGGATACCGCCCAGCAGTACTATCCCCGGGTCGAGCAATTGTTCGGCCAAGTCGGAAGCGCGAACTCCATCGCCGATCAGATGCAGACGTTGCAGTCGTCCTTCGAGACCCTGTCCGGCCAGGTCAACTCTCCGTCCCTTCAGACGTCGGTGGCGCAGACCGCCGAGGACACCACCACTCAGCTCAGCCAGATGAGCGGTTCGTTGCAGAGCCTGCGCCTGCAAGCAGACCAGGATATCCAAAATACCGTCGGGCTGGTCAATGGCCAGTTGGCGAATATCAACGACCTCAATCAAAAGATCGTGCGGGGATTGGCGGTCGGCAACGATGTCGGCGATCTTCAGGATCAGCGCGATACCGCGCTGACCGCCCTGTCCAAGTACATGAATATTCAGTATTTCAATCGTGGTGACGGTTCAGTCGGGGTTTACACCGCTTCCGGTAAAACCTTGGTGGAGAATGGCGCCGCGACCCTCAGCCATGTGGCGACGTCCATCACCGATGCGTGGATGACGGCGGCCGGGGGAAACTTCAATCCGCTCACCCTGACCTTGCCCGCGTCCACGTCCACGTCCACGTCCACGTCCTCGTCTCCCATCGATATCTCATCGGATGTCACCGACGGCAATATGCGTGCCATGCTGGATATGCGTGACACCGTCATCCCCAGTCTCCAGGCTCAGCTCGATGAACTGGCGAGTAAGCTGAAGGACAACATCAATCAGGTCCATAATCGCGGCATATCCTTTCCCAATACGCCCTCGCAGATGACCGGAACGCGTCAGTTGATGGATCCCAACAATCCCACCGTCAACGGGGGGCTGATCCCTGCCGGCCTAACCCCCAACCCGCAGAAGATCTGGTTGAGCGGCAACGGCGACACCACCATCGCCATGTTCGACAGCAGCGGCACCGAGGTCGCCAGCACCACGCTGAAGACCATCATGGCGAGCACGGCCTACAACGACGCTTCCGGCAATCCCACTTCCCTGGACATCTCGGCCAATCCGTCGCCGCCCGGCGTGGCGCTGACCGACGTGGCCGCCAAGATCCAGAACTGGATGCAGGCCCAGACCTATCAGAATAGTCCGCTCAGCGCGGCGACCGCATCGATCGCCAGTGGCAAATTCGTACTCAACACCGGCAACACGGGCGTGTCGCTGGGCTTCCGGGACCAAGTCTCGTCCGCCAAGGGCGCCGCCGCCGGTGATGCCACCATCAATTTCGACGCGGATGGCGACGGCAAGGCCGACCAGACGGTCAGTGGTTTTTCCAACTTCTTCGGCCTGAACGATCTGATTACCAAGGCGGTGCCGAATTCCATCAGCGATTCGAAGCCTCTTCCCGCCAACTATACCACCACCGCCGTGCGGACCTTCCGTCTGCTCGATCCGTCGGGCCAGATTGGCAACGCCGTCAACATCCCGGCCGGCACGTCGCTGGCGGGAATGGCCTCGATCATCAACAGTCAGACCCAGACCAACGAGTCCTCGGTCCTGGCGAATACCGCGCTGACGCTGACCACTTCCGGCACCATCAGTATTTCGGATTCCAACGGCACCGTCGCCGGCTTCCCCATCTCGATCCCGACCACCACCACCGATCTGAGCCAGGTTGCCGCCGCCATCGACGCGGTGGGTGGTTCGATCCAGGCCAAGGTGGTCCAGGACAGCACCGGCAGCTATCAGTTGCGGGTGTGGGACAGCCGCGGTCAGCCGCTGAACGTGGACGTGTCGGGCGGCACCATGGGGACCAACAATCTCGGCACCTATCTGGGGATGAAGCAGGCGCATCTGGTTCAGGCCACCGTCATTCCCGATGGCTCAGGCTATCGTCTGCGCATCCGTCAGACCGACGACAAGGAACTGTATGTGGGGGCCACGCCCGACAACCTCACGCCTCCGGGCAGCATCGTCACCGATCTGGGGCTGCACGCCTCGGCGACCAGAAGCGCCGGCAACCTTTCGGTTCGCACCGACATTCAGGGATCTCCGTCCCTGATCGCCAGCGGTTCCATCCAATACAATGCCGATCTGAATTCGTACTCCTTATCCGAAGGCGACAATACCAACGTCCAGCAACTGGCTAAAACCCTGGGAGGCAAGATCTCCATGGCGGCGGCCGGTGATATGTCCGCGGGCAGCTATACTCTCGCGGAATATGCCGCCGCCAGCATTTCGGTGGTCTCGGTCAATGCTTCGCACTCGAAGGACCAGCAGACCTACCAAACGACCTTGGGGCAGTCGCTGAACAGCCAGTTTACGTCTCTTAGCGGCGTTAATCTCGACGAAGAGGTTGCGAATATGATTAACTTCCAACAGGCCTATTCGGCCTCGGCGAAGGTGATCTCGACACTTCAGCAAATGCTCGATACCCTCGTCAACATTATCCATTAAGGAGGCCGGTCATGTCTCGTATCGGCACGCTCGGGGCCAACACCACTTACGTCAATCAGATACTCAATACCCAGAGCCAGATTAATGATTCCCAGCTCCAGGTATCGACGGGACTGAAGGCTCAGACATATTCCGGCATCGCTTCCGATACGAACAGCCTGCTCAATTACCAGACCGAGTCGGAGGCGGTCCAACAATTCGTCAAAGGAAACCAGGTGGTTTCCACGACCTTGAGCGCGGCCTCGACGACGCTGGACAGTGTTTCGGCATCGCTCAAGAATTTTCAGAAGAGCCTGAATACGTTCTTTTCCGGCGATACGACGAATCAGACGAATGTCGAGAGCATCCAGAAATTCGCCTTTTCGACCATGATTGATATTCAGTCCTATCTGACGGCTAACATCAACGGCCAGTACATATTCTCCGGTGGGCGGGTCAGCACCGAGCCGGTGGTCCTTCCCGCTTCGACCCTGACGGGTTTTCAGGCGATCTATGACGGCACCGACAAAACTTGGCCAACCTCCCGGTCGGCCCAGCTACTTCAGGCCACGGTCACCCGGCAGAGTACCGGGTCTCTGACCTTCACGCCAGCGACCGGGACCATTACCGCCGCCAATGCCAATGGCCTGACGCCGCTGGCGACCGGTGCCGTCGTCACGGTCAGCAACAGCCTCTCCAACAACCAGGATTACCAAGTTCGCAGCCACGCCGCCATGAATGTGGGTGGCACCGCCCTGGCCGAAACCAACGGCGCCGGCTCCGGTTCACCCACCATCACCTATGGGTCGACTCCGACCAAGATCCTGCCGGCGGCCTCCGGCGACCTCAATTTCGCCTTCGCGCCCGACGGCAACATGACGATTTCGCCGACGACCGCCAATGCCATGTCCGCCATGGCGGTGGGAACCAAGTTCACCATCAACGGCTCGGCAGGTGCTGCTTATGACGGGGCCTATAAGGTTGTCAGCAATGCCAACAACGTGGTCGAGATCGCCACCGACACCGATCAGGCCAAATCCGAGAGCATCGCTCAGAATGCCGCGACCGCGCCGTTGAGCCTTTCGCTCAATGGCGGCGCCGCGACCGCGCTGACCCCCGGCACCGTCACCATGACGGCGACGCCTTCGGTCGTCGCCGGCAAGACCTCGGTGACCATCAAGACCGCCGGCAACGACCTGGGCGCCTATGCTGTCGGCAACACCATCACCATCGGCGGTTCGACCGACCACAACGGCACCTTCAAGGTTACGGCGGCAACGGCCAACAGCGTGACCTTCGACATCAATTCGGACGCGCTCCGGGTCAGCAAGTTCCTGCCCCAGACCGGCCGCAACGACGTCACCGTGTCGTTCGGCGGCTCCACCGGCGTATCCGCCAGCACCGTCACCGCCGCCGCCAACTCCGCCAGTCCCGGCTATGGGACGCTGAGCTTCAGCCCGGTCGGGGTCACCGGCGAGCGGATCACCGGCAGTAATGGCGCCACCTCGTTCAAGGACAACTCGGGCAACCCGTACCCGCCAGTCGGCCAAGTCATCCATTTGAACAGCACCAGCGGCGTCAATGACGGGGTCTACACGGTTACCGCCAACAACGGTGGCAACATCGAGGTCCAAAGTGTCCAAATGACCGCCGAGGCCGGGACCACCACCGCCGACCTCAACGTCTCATCGTGGTACAAGGGCGATTCATTGCAGATTCAGCATCGTGTCGATCAAAATGATCAGGTGGACGTGGGCATCTACGCCTCGGATACCGCGTTCGAGAAGGCATTCCGGGCCTTGGGGATGCTCGCCCAAGGCACCTATGGGACGGCCGGAGGACTGGATCAGAATCAGAGCCGCATCAATCAGGCCATGTACCTGCTGAATGACGCGCTCACTTCACCGGCCGAGGGGACGCCCCCCTTCGGGCCAGAGCTGCGCGGCGACGTCAATGCGCTATCGACGAAACTGGGCTTCACGGCGAGCACGATCAACAACACGCTTGCATATCAAAACAACTTCGTCGGGTTCCTCCAGGGGCAAATCTCGAAAATCACCGTGGCCGACCAGAATACGGTGGTGACCACCTTGATGAGCGAGACTAATTCCCTCCAGGCAAGCTATCAGTCATTGGCTAAGGTCTCGGGTCTCAGTCTCATAAACTACCTGAAATAGCATCGGGCGCACGATCATATGGACCTGGAACAGGAACTGCGGCAGGGCATCGAATGCCACAAGGCCGGACGTCTGGGCGACGCGGTGCGCCATTACAAGGCGGTGCTGACGCAAGACCCCGCCAATGTGGACGCTCTCAACATGATGAGCGTTTTGGCCCTCTCCGCCGGCGACGGCCAGAACGCGGCTTCGCTGGCCGCCGCCGCCATGGAACGGCAGCCCGAGTGGTTCCTCTCCCACATCAATCTGGGCAACGCCCTCCAAAGCCTGAACCGGTTTCCCGAGGCGATCGATTGCTTCCAGAAGGCGATCACCTTGAACCCGCAATCGGCGGAGGCCTATGTCAACCTGTCAGGCGCCCTGAACCTCGACGGCCGGCATGACGAGGCCGCCGACATGGCGGTCCAGGCCATCCTGATCCACCCGGAGATGGCCGACGCGCACGTGAATTTCGGTAATGCCCTGCTGGCGTTGGAAAGCCCCGGCGAGGCGGTGGAGGCTTACATCAAGGCCACCCGCCTGGAGCCCGACAACGGGCTGGCATGGTTCAACATGGGCAACGCCTATGCCGAGATGGGGATCTACGACGCCGCCATCGACAACTTCCGCCATGCGATCACACTGTCCGACAGCTCGATCCGGCAGTACAACCTGGCCAACGCCCTGGTCGCCGGCCAGCGCTTCGACGAGGCGGTGGAGGCCTATGAGCGGGCGCTGGTCCTCGACCCCGGCTCTCTCGACGCCACCGTCAACCTGGCGGCGGTGCTGCGGGACATGGGCCGGCTGACCGAGGCCGAGGCTATTTTGCGCCAGGCCCTGGGGCGCTTTCCCGACGAGCCCGACCTGCATTGGAACCTCTCCCTGGTCCTGCTGACCAAGGGCGACTATGCCGAGGGGTGGCGGGAATACGAGGGACGCTGGCGGACCGCCTATTTCACCCGCTTCATCCGCCAATTTCCGTCGATTGCCTGGCGTGGCGAGCCGCTCGACGGACTCTCCCTGCTGGTTCATGCCGAACAGGGCTTTGGCGACGCGCTGGAAATGTGCCGCTACGTGCCCCTGCTGGTCGGGCGTGCAGCCTCGGTGACCCTGGAATGCCGCAAGGGGCTGGGGCGGCTGTTCCGCACCCTGGACCCACGGCTGGTGGTGGTCGAGGCGGGCGAAGCGCCGCTGCCGGTGTGCGACCGCCATGTGGCGCTGATGTCGTTGCCCCACCTGCTGGGAACCACGCTGGAGACGGTTCCGGCGGTCGTTCCTTATCTGAGCGTTCCCGCTGGCGCCGCCGACTTTTCCGATGTGGCCGGGCTGGCCGGCTTGAAGGTCGGGGTGGTCTGGAGCGGCAGCGCCACCCGGCGCGACAACCAGTCGCGGTCGTTGCGGCCGCATGACCTGGCCGATCTGGCGGACTGCCGGATCTTCTCGCTCCAGAAGGGGGATGCCGCCGCCGAGGCCTCGGACCTGTTCGACCACGGCCGTCTTGTGGATCTCGGCCCCCGGCTGGAGGATTTCGCCGACACCGCCGCCGCCGTCGCCGCCCTGGATCTGGTGATCACGGTGGACACCGCGGTGGCGCATCTGGCGGGGGCGTTGGGCAAGCCGGTGTGGATCGTCCTGGCCAATCCGACCAGCGCCTTCCTGTGGATGACCGGCCGGTCCGACAGCCCGTGGTACCCCACCGCCCGGCTGTTCCGTCAGGCCAAGCCGGGCGATTGGGCCGGCGTGCTCGCGGACCTGTCTCAGGCCTTGGCGGCGTTCGCCTTGTTGTAGATGTCGAGAAGCTGCGCCTCGTGCTTCAGCAGCTTGCGGGCCAGTTTCAGGGCCTTGTAATACTCGACTCCGGCGACGGCGGCGCGGATCTCGTCGGCCAACGGCGCCGCGCTCGAGCAGGACATGACGTATTCATCGATGCAGTGCTCGAACAGGGCGACATATTTCGCCCGGCTGCCGGGAAAGATGTACGAGTTCTGGATGAAGAAATAGACCCGGCCGGCCGGCGTGATGTTGTCGCCGTCGGCGAT
Organism: uncultured Magnetospirillum sp.; assembly: GCF_903853455.1. Taxonomy (GTDB): domain Bacteria; phylum Pseudomonadota; class Alphaproteobacteria; order Rhodospirillales; family Magnetospirillaceae; genus Phaeospirillum. Next base: position 63,592 of record NZ_CAINTR010000144.1, on the reverse strand, counting down.
GATGTCCTTTTCCCGCAGGATGTTGGAATCGTTCAGGACCCTAAGCTTCGTGGAGTGACCGGCATTCTCGACGACGGCACCGTTGACGATCACTTTCTCGCCGGGTTTCAGGTCAATGAGTAGCGGCACGGCTGTTCTCCCAGGGGCTGCGGCCTTGCTTAATTAGTAAGAGGTCGGGCGCCGGCTGGCAACATGTTACCAGCCGCCGCTCTTCAGCCAGCCCTCGATCATCGGCAACCGGTCGGCGCCCCAGAATCCCTCGCCGTCGGCGATGACGAACGGCGAACCGAACACGCCGGCGGCGATGGCGGCTTCGGTCTCGTCCTTCAGGCGCTGTTTCCAGTGCGGTTCCTGGATCGCGGTCTCCAGGGCGGCGGCGTCGATGCCCAGCCGCCCCGCCAGCTCGGTCGCCACCGCCACCTCGGAAATGTCGCGGTTCTCGGCGAAATAGGCGTGGTAGACCGCCCGCGCATAGGCCTTGGCCTGGACCTCGTCACGCTCGGCCAGCCACCAGAACGCCCGCGACGGCGGCAGCGCCGGCACCGGGAAGCGGTCGGGAAGGCGGTAGGGGGCCTTCAGCATGCGGGCCATGCGCTCCCAGTCATGGCGGGCATAGGCGCCCTTGAGGGGCTGCTCCACCAGCGGCAGGTTGCCCGACGCCTTGAAGGCGCTGCCGATCATGATCGGCTTCCACGCCACCGCGCGGCCGCAGCGTTCGCCCAGCGCGTCGATGTAGAGGCTGGCGAAATAGCCGTAAGGGGAGGCGAAGTCGAAGTAGAACTGAATGGGGTCGCTCATGAGTGCCCTCCCTACCAATCAAGCCGGCGTCCGTCGTAATGCATCAGCCGGCCGCTGTTCTCCGGCGTCAGTGCGGCCAGGACCTTGCGCATGCCGGCCACCGATTCCGGCGGCTCCAGCGGAGCGGTGGGGCCGCCCATGTCGGTGCGGACCCAGCCGGGCGACAGCGCCACGGTCAGGATGCCGCGCGGGGCCAGGTCGATGGCCAGACCCTTGATCACCATGTTCAGCGCCGCCTTGGCGGCACGGTAGGCATGGGAGCCGCCGGAGGTGTTCTCGGCCACCGATCCCATCATGGACGACATGGCGGCGAAGATCTTGCGCCCGCACAGGCGGTCGGCCAAGGCCTCCGCCATCTTGAGGGGGGCGAGGGCATCGACGCGCATGACCTTCAGGAATTCGTCGGGATCGACCGCGCCGAACTCCTGGCGCTCGCCATAGATGCCGGCGCTGTGCAGCACGATGTCCAGTCCGGTGTCGGCCAGACTCGCCGCCAGCCGCGTCACCGAGGCGAGATCGGCGACGTCGCAGATATAGACCTCGGCCCCGGCCTCGGACACCGCGCGGCCTTGGGCGATGTCGCGCACCGTCGCCAGGACCCGCCAGCCGTCGGCGGCGTATTGCCGGACGAATTCCAGACCCAGCCCGCGGCTGGCTCCGACGATCAGGATGGTCGGCATGGCGGGGCTCCTTTTTATGTCCCTCAGGCGGCGGGCGGGCCACTTCCGTGGCCCTTGGCTCTTGCCGCCCGAGCGCCGATCTTACCCTTTCAGGGCGGTGACTTCGATCTCCACCTTCATACGGGGATCGACCAGACCGCAGACGATGGTGGTGTTGGCCGGGCGGATGCCCTTGAAGGCCTTGCCCAGCACCGGCGCGATCTGCTCGAAGAAGGCGGCTTCGGTGATGTAGGCCTTGACCCGGACCACGTCCTTCAACCCGGCGCCGGCCTGTTCCAGCGCCGCCGCGATGGTGGCGATGCACTGCTCGGCCTGGGCGACCACGCCGTCGGCGATCTGGCCGTCCTTGAAGCCCGATGTGCCGGAGACGAACACCCAGGGGTCCTGCTGAACCGCGCGGGAATAGCCGGCGACTTCTTCGAACGACGAACCGGAGGAAATCAGGTGACGGGTCATGGACGACGATCCTTGTCAGAGAAAATCGGAACGACACGTTTCATAGCGCATTTCCCATCCGAGGCAATAGGGCGGTGGCGCCATCCCGTCATGGAAGACCGGCCTCTCCGGTCCAGTCACCGGATTGTCACCGTCTTTTCACCCCCTGGTCCCAGCGGCGCGGGTATTCCTGGGAGCGAAGGGGGATCCCGCGACCGCCAGGGAAGGGGAAAACGTCATGATCGACCGCGAGAGTATTATTGATGCCTTCCGCAACGGAAAACACAATGGAAACGTCGCCATTGCCGCATGCAAGTCAAATTCCGGTGCGCTGAAGGAGATACATTACTCCCGTTCCGACAGTTGCTTCTATGTGACCGTCGATGGCCGTGAGAGGCTGCGGAGTGACATGCCGAGAGCCGCCTATGATTTCTTCAGCGGCCCTGCTCCCGAATAGAGATTAGACCGCGCCTCGGCAGTCCGCCTTGCCGGGGCGCGGTCTTACCCTTTCAGCACCCGGTCGAGGAAGGGGATGCGGCCCTCGCGGTCCTCGATCTCCAGCACCCACAGGTCGCAGTCGAAGTCGCGCTGGCGATTGATGTAGGCGTCGGCCTTGCTTTCTTCCACCGGCTCCGGCCCGGTGGCGCGCAGCCAGGCCGGCTCGCCGGTGCCGTCGCGCACCTGGGTGAAGACCTCGCAGCCGGCGGCGCCGCGGTTGAGCTTGACCAGGACGGCGCCGGCGTCCTCGTCGCCCTTTTTCACCACCATGGCCGGAATGCCGAACACGCCGCACTGGCGGATCACCGCATGCACCCACAGCTTGGCCTTCAGGCGGGGTTCGCTCACGCCTTCGGCCCCGGCGGGTGCCCTGGCGGGTGGTCATGGGAGGTGGGGATGTTGTCCATGGCCATGCGTTGCCGTGCCGTCTCCCAGATCACTTCCAGCAGGGCGTGGTCGTGGGCGACGAATTTGTGGAAGTCGCGCGCATCCAGGATCAGCAGCTGGCAGCGGCTGACGGCCTTGACGGTGGCGGTGCGGGGACAGCGTTCGATCAGGGCGATCTCGCCGAAGAAGTCGCCGGTCTTGAGGATGAAGGTGCCGGCCTTGCCCTTGACCTCGACCTGGCCGCTGACGATGAAATACATGCACTCGCCGGTGTCGCCCTCGCGCATCAGCACCTCGCCCTTGATGGCGCGGCTGAGTTTCAGCAGGCCGGCGATCTCGGCGATCTGGCTGGCTTGCAGCTTGGTGAAGAACGGCACCTTGGCGACCAGATGCCAGGTGGAGACGAAGTTCTGGCGCTTCATCTCCTCGGAGAAGCCCGAGGCCAGGATCGAGGCCGGCAGCGCGAACATGCACAGGCCCAGTACCGCCACCACGCTGCCCAGCATCTTGCCCAGCACGGTGACCGGCGTGACGTCGCCATAGCCGACGGTGGACAGGGTGACGATGGCCCACCACATGGCGTTGGGCACCGAGGCGAAGCCGGGATTGATGCTCCGCTCGGCGAAATACAGCATGGTGGACGCCGAGATCGCCAGGATCAGCATGATGAACAGCGCCGCCAGCAGCGGCCGCAATTCGTGCAGGACCACCACGCCCAGGGTTTCCAAGGCCGGCGAGTAGCGGGCCAGCTTGAGGAAGCGCAGGATCCCGAACACGGTCTCGCCGTCGCGGGGCAGGTTGAAGATCTCGCCCAGCAGGAACGGCACTACCGCCACGAAGTCGAAGATGCCGTAGGGGCTCAGCGCATAGCGCAGCACCGCCTTGCCGGCCGATTCGTCCTCCCCCGGACTGAGGCCGGCCACCACCAGCCGCAACGCATAGTCGGCGCTCAGCACCGCCAGCAGCACGGCGCCGACGGCCTGGACCGCTCCCTCGTGGGGAGCCCAGACGCCGGGGACCGTGTCGATCATGGCGATGGCGGTGGACAGGACGATGCAGGTGATCAGGGCCGAGCGAAACGCCACCGCCCGCTTCGGCGGAAACGGCCCCTCGACGATCAATCCCTTCAGCCACTCGGTCATCCGGCTCCCCCTTCCGGCCACTATAGCTTCACCTCCGCCGACGCGCCAACCGCCAAGGTGGCGTCGTCGTCGGGCACGGCGAATTCCGCCACCATGGGAGCGTGATAGCTTTCCGGGGTGCCGTGGATGGTGGCGGGCGAAACCAGTTCGTCGCCCAGGGATTCGTTGTGGATCTCGACGCCCCGATACCACCCCAGCAGCGGCCGCGACATCAAGATGTGGTCCAGCATCACCGGCCGCCCATGGTGGATGACCGAAAAGCGAACCGCCTCGGGCAGGGTGCGTTCGGCCGGCACCAGCATGCGCATGGCCAGATGGCCGTTGCCGGTGTCCTCCTCGTCGCCGCGGATGATGCGCAGCGAGGCTTCGCGGTCGGAAGCGTTGAAGTCGCCGCAGACGGTGATCAGGGCGTCGGGCTCGGCGTCGAGGATGCGCTCGACCAGCAGCCGGACCTCCAGCGCCTGGCCCGCCTGCTTGACGGCGGCCAGGAAATAGCCCTCGGCCCAGCCGCCCACCGACAGCCAGCGGCCGAAGCGTTCCTTCTGCCCCGCCAGCCACACCGCTCGCGGCGCCCGCAGATGGACGTTGACCACATGCAGCCGCCGGTCGTCGGGCAATCGCAGGACCGCGTGCAGGACCGGCCGGTCCCATTCCACCGGCTCCGGCGCCTCGGGGGGCGGTTGCGAATGGGTCGGCCGCCAGGTGCAGGGCGCCACCAGGTCGTGCCAGACCTGGTCGTGGGACAAGAGCGGCAGCCGGGAGAGGATGACCAGGTTGTGCTTGTCGGCCGGGTGCTTGCCGCCCCGGTTGAGGCTGGTCACCCGATGCCAGCTCTCGTACTCGGTTCCCTCCAGCAGGCGGTCCAGCGCCAGGAACAGCCGGGGGCCGCTTTTGACGGAGGGATGGGTGTTGACCTCCTGCAGGCACAGCACGTCGGCGCGCAGGCGCTGAAGCTGCGGCCGCAGGACCGCGAGGCGGTCGTCGAAATCGATGGCGCCCTGGGGGCGGTCATCCAGGTTTTCCAGGTTGAAGGTGGCGAGCCGCAGCGTCTGTGTCATGATTCCGCAGCTTACTCCAACCCCGGCGGTGCCGCGAGCCTCCGCGCTTGTGCCGTGGCGGGGCTCCGGTATATTGAATCAACGGGGCGGTCGGCGTGGAGGGGCACGGGATGGCGTGGGTGGCGTGGAACGAATCCTACAGGGTCGGCAACACCCTTTTGGATTCCGACCATCGCATTCTCCTCGACCTGATGGCGCAATTGTACGACGCCATGGAAACCGGCCAAAGCCGGGATGTGATCGGCAGTGTCGTCGGCGTGCTGGCGGAATATGTCGGACATCATTTCCGCCGCGAAGAGGCGATCATGAAGGCCGCCGGCTTTCCCGACCTGGACCGCCATCGCACCGAACATCACGACCTCGAACGGCAGGTGGTCGATGTCCGCGACCGCTATCAGGCGGGGGAGCGCGGCGTATTGGGGCAAGATGTCGTCGATTTGCTGAAGAATTGGTTGACCGAGCACATCCTGGTTTCGGATAACTCGTATAAGCCGTGGGTGGAACGGGTGGACAGCGACGGATCGGGACCGTCGAAGATGGCGGAAAGAGGCGGCATCCAATCATGACAACCGAACGCAAGTTGTTCACGGCTGAAATCAAACGTCTGCAGCAGCGGGGCGAGGCTGCGCCGAATACCTCCAACGCCGAAGTGCTGAAGGCGATCAACGATCTTCGGGCCGACCTCAGGCATCTGGTCGCCGGCGGCGAGCCGCCGCCGCCGCCGCCGCAGGCCAGCAATTCGTCCGATGACACGCCGCCCCAGCGGGCGGCCGAAGTGTCCATGCTCAAGACCGAGTTGCGGGCGCTGGCGGTCTGCATCGAGCATACCAAGGCCGAAATCGCCGCCTTGAAGCCCAGGGAAGCCGACGACGACCGCCTGATCGCCGTGACCTTCGAACTGGACGCCATCGTCTCGTCCACCGAGCGCGCCACCGAGCAGATTCTGGAAGCGTCGGAAAAGATCGAGGCCATCGGCAAGGAAATCCGGGCGCATGCCGCCGACGGCTATGTCAGCCGTCTGGTCGAGGACATCGACGAGACCATCAGCAGCATCTTCGAGGCCTGCAATTTCCAGGACATTACCGGCCAGCGCATCACCAAGGTGGTCAAGACCCTGAAATACGTCGAGGACCGCATCAACGCCATGATCGAGATCTGGGGGCCCGAGAACATCGCCGACGTCTCGCCCAAGATCTTCGAGGAACACCGCGACGACGATTCCAAGCTGCTCAACGGACCGCAGCTTGAGAACAAGGGAATTTCCCAGGCTGAAATCGACAGCCTGTTCGGCTGAAGTAAACATCAGGGTTTTACCCGATGTTTACTTGTGTCCTCACCCTTCGAGACGGCGCTTGACGCGCCGCCCCGTCCGGGGGCACAGTCCGCCCGCGCCAGACGGCCGGACGGCCGCCCTTCGGGTCTGACCCGGGGGGAGGAAAGTCCGGGCTCCACGGAAACACGGTGCCGGATAACGTCCGGCGGGGGCGACCCTAGGGAAAGTGCCACAGAAAGCAAACCGCCCGTTCCCTCTTCGAGGCAGCGGGTAAGGGTGAAAGGGTGCGGTAAGAGCGCACCGCGCGACCGGCAACGGGAGCGGCACGGTAAACCCCACCGGGAGCAAGACCAAATAGGGGCGGCACTGTCCTTGCCTGCAAGGACGAAACGCGTTTTCGCGTCGCCGCCCGGGTCGGTTGCGAGAGGCGCCCGGTAACGGGCGTCCCAGACGAATGGCCGTCTATCCTCGGGTCATGGGAAACCATGGGACGAGGGGGACAGAACCCGGCTTACAGGCCGTCTGGCGCATAGTCCATCTCCACTCTATTCTTCCGCAATCCCTTGAAAGGGCTTGCGGAATCTCCATCCTCCCCGTCGTCACCCCCGGACTTGATCCGGGGGGCCAGGGCGCCGCCCGTGTGGGCCGGCCGCGTGGATGGCCGGAACATGTCCGGCCATGACGAAGAGGGGAGATTGCCGATGTTCTTGGTATACCCCAATACGATCGGCGAGGTCAGATTTTGCCGCTATGGGCGAAGTTTGCGAAGAATCAACGCATTGCGTCAATTTCCTCGAGTACTTTAATAAAAACTATGCGGGATTGCTGGAGTGCGTTGATTTCCCACTGTTTTACTATACGAATCCATTGACGCCCATGTTTTCCCATGTTATCCCAATAGTACCCACCGAAGGGCGCCGAAGGGCGAAGTGTGTCGCGGTGATGGGTTCGGGCAATTGGAAACAAGGTGGACGAGGGTGGCGCTGTTCCTTTCCACATTCGTCAATAAGGTCGACAAGAAGGGCCGGGTGTCGGTTCCCTCGACCTTTCGTGCTGCCTTGACCGGACAGACCTTCCAGGGGATCGTCGCCTATCGCTCGTTCACCGGCGCTTGCGTCGAAGGCTGCGGCATGGACTTCATGGAGCGCTTGTCCGACGGCGCCCAAAGTCTCGACGCCTTCAGCCCCGAGCAGGAAAACCTCTCCGCCCTGATCTTCGCCGACGCCCGCCAGTTGCCCTGGGACCCCGAGGGCCGCATCGTCCTGCCCGAGGACATCCTGGCCCATGCCGGTATCAATGAGACGGTGGCCTTCGTCGGCAAGGGCCAGACCTTCCAGATCTGGCAGCCCGAGGCCTACAAGCTGGTCGAGGCCGAGATCCGCGCCCGCGCCCTGCAATCCCGTCCGACCCTGCCGCTGCGTCCCAGAACTCCGGCGGGGGGATGATCATGCCTTCCTCTCCTCACATTCCGGTCCTGCTGGCGGAAGTGCTCGAGGCCCTGGCGCCCCGTGACGGCGGCTTTTACGTGGACGCAACCTTCGGTGCCGGCGGCTACACCATGGCGGTGCTCGCCGCCGCCGATTGCAAGGTGGCCGGCATCGACCGCGATCCCGGCGCCGTGGCGCGGGGCAGGGGGCTGGAAGCGGCCGAGGGCGGCCGGTTCATCATGATCGAAGGCCGTTTCGGCGACATGGACGCGGCTTTGTCGGCCCATGGTGTCAACCAGGTAGACGGCATCGCCTTGGACATCGGCGTGTCGTCCATGCAGATCGACGAGGCGGAGCGCGGCTTCTCCTTCGCCAAGGACGGTCCGCTAGACATGCGCATGGAGCAGGCCGGCCCCAGCGCCGCCGACATGGTCAACGGCACCGAGGAAGCGGCGCTGGCCGACATCATCTACCGCTACGGCGAGGAGCGGCTGTCGCGCCGGATCGCCAAGGCCATCGTCATGGCTCGCAAGGACAAGCCGTTCGAGCGCACCTCCGAACTGGCCGCCCTGGTGCGCCGCGTGGTGCCCAAGCATGCCGATGGCATCGACCCGGCGACCCGGACCTTCCAGGCGCTGCGCATCGCCGTCAACGACGAGCTGGGCGAGCTGGAGCGCGGCCTGGTCGCCGCCGAGCGTCTGCTGGCTCCCGGTGGCCGGCTGGCGGTGGTGACCTTCCATTCCCTGGAAGACCGGGTGGTCAAGACCTTCCTCAAGAGCCGTGCCGGCGAGGCGGCACAGCCGTCCCGCCATCTGCCGGCCGCCCATCAGGGTCCCGCTCCCAGCTTCACCCTGCTGCACCGCCGCGCCGTCAAGGCCGGCGCCGACGAGACCCGGCGCAATCCACGCTCCCGCTCCGCCAAGCTGCGCGCCGCCAGCCGCACCGAAGCCCCGGCCTGGCCGGCGGGGAGGCCGTCATGACGCGCGGCATCCTCGGCACCATCCTGTGGGCCTGCCTGGCCGCCTGCATCGGGGTCGGCCTGTTCTTCGTCAAGCACGAGGTCAAGGATCAGGAGCATCACCTCAACGAGCTCACCGCCGAGATCCAGCGCAATCAGGAAACCATCCACGTGCTGCGGGCCGAGTGGAGCTATCTCAACGATCCGGCCCGGCTGCGGGCGCTGTCGGAAAAGCATCTCGGCATGCATCCGGTGATGCCGGCCCAGGTGGCCACCCTGGACAGCGTCCTGCGCAACGGCATGCCCGCCGGCACCATGCTGGCGGCGGCCCGTCCGGCCGTGGTGCCGTCGCCTCCCGCCGGCCTGGCGCGTCCGGTCGAGCCGGCGCCCAAGCCGCAGACCAAGCTGGCGGACAACCAGCCCCGGCCGCACCCGGTGGAATCGTCCAAGCCCTCCACCGCCAAGCCGCCGCCGGTCAAGCCGGGCGGCGGCACCCTGGCCAACGCGGCGCCGCCACCGACGATGGCGGCCGCGGCGTTGCCGCAGCTTCACCCCGCAACGGCTGCCACCACGCCGGCTCATGGGAGCCGGTCCATTGTCATTTCGTCACCGGCTCTGGCCCAAAGCGATGGGGGGAACCGATGAGCGAGGCGTCAGCCGAGCGCGGGAGCGTTGAGCGACCCGGAGCGCAGCGGAGGAGCCAAGCCCACGGATGTGGGCGCCCGGCGCTTGAGGGGGCTGAACAATGAGCATGTTCTCCGCCAAGCGCCACCGGCCGGGCTTTCATGCCGGCGACGACCTCCAGGCCGGCGCCGCCCTGCGTCTGGACGGCGTGCGCATGCAGGCGCTGGAAACCGGCCGCTCGCGTCTGGTCGCCACCTCGCTGGTGTTCCTGGTCGCCTTCGGGGTCATCGGCGTGCGCATGATCGACGTCTCGGTGCTCGACCGCAATCCCGCCCGCTTCAGCGTCGCGCCCCAGGCCCACGAGGACGGGGTGGAGATGGAGCGGGCCGACATCGCTGACCGCAGCGGCGTGCTGCTGGCGTCGTCGCTGCCCACCGTGTCGCTGCATGCCCGGCCCGACGACCTGCGCGGCGCCAAGGTCGACGTGGAAGCGGCCGCCGCCAAGCTGGTGGCGGTGCTGCCCGAACTCGACCTGGAAGAGACCATCGAGCATCTGTCGTCGTCGCGCCAGTTCGTCTACCTCAAGCGCAACCTGACGCCGCGCCAGCAATACGACGTCAACGCGCTGGGCATCCCCGGCCTGCTGTTCGAAAAGGGCGAGCGCCGCATCTATCCCCACGGCAACCTGGTGTCCCATGTGGTCGGCATGACCGACGTGGACAACAAGGGCGTCGCCGGCATCGAGAAGCGGTTCGAGAACGCCCTGAAGGAAAGCCACGAGCCGCTGGGCCTGGCCATCGACATCCGCATCCAGACCATCGTGCGCAACGAACTGGCCCGCTCGGTGGAGGAGTTCTCGGCGGTGGGCGGCACCGGCATGGTGATGGACGTGCGCACCGGCGAAGTGCTGGCCATGGTCAGCCTGCCCGATTTCGACCCCAACGATCCGCCGCCCGCCACCGATCCCGCCATGTTCAACCGGGCGACCAAGGGGTCGTACGAGATGGGCAGCACCTTCAAGCTGTTCAACACCGCCATGGCGCTGGATTCAGGGCGCATCACCCTCAATTCCACCTTCGACGCCACCAAGCCGCTGGTCTTCGCCAACCACACCATCCACGACGACCACGCCCTCAACCGCTGGCTGACCGTGCCGGAGATCCTGATCCACTCGTCCAATATCGGCTCGGCCCGCATGGCGCTGGACGCCGGCACCGAGACCCAGCGCGCTTTCATGGCCCGCATCGGCATGCTGGCGCCGCCCTCCATCGAATTGCCGGAAGTCGGCGCGCCGCTGGTGCCCAATCCCTGGCGCGAGATCAACACCATCACCATCTCTTTCGGTCATGGGTTGTCGGTGACGCCTTTGCAATTGCTGACCGGCGTCGCCACCTTGGTCAACGGCGGCGAATACCATCCGCCCACCCTGCTGGCGCGGGCTCCCGACGAGCCGACCCCCGGCATGCGGATCATCTCGCCCAAGACCTCGGAGCAGATGCGGGGCCTGATGCGCCTGGTGGTCACCGATGGTACCGGCAAGAAGGCCGACGTGGCCGGATACGAGGTCGGCGGCAAGACCGGAACCGCCGAGAAGGTCGGCAGCGGCGGCTATCGCAAGAAGTCGGTGCTGTCCTCCTTCGTCGCCGCCTTCCCCATGGACGCCCCGCGCTACGCCGTCCTGATGATGGTCGACGAGCCGCAGGCCACCAAGGAGACCCACGGATTCATCACCGCCGGCTGGACGGCGGCTCCCGCCGTCAGCCGGGTGATCGCCCAGATCGCGCCCCTGATGGGGCTGATGCCCAAGACCGTGACGCCCTCGCCGGTCATGGCGGGAGCCGGATCCATCACCATCAAGGGGAGCAAGGAAGTTGCGGCGGTTGAGTGAGCTCATGGGAACGACCCTGCCCAAGGACGTGGAGATCGCCGGTCTGACCGCCGATTCCCGCGCGGTCGCGCCCGGCTTCCTGTTCGCCGCCCTGGTGGGGACCAAGGCCGACGGCCGCGCCTTCGTGCCCGCCGCCATCACTGCCGGCGCCGCCGCCATCCTCGCCCCCGAGGGCTCCCGCTTCGACCTGCCCGACGGCGTGGCGCTGGTCACCGATCCCAATCCCCGCCGTCGCCTCGCCTTGCTGGCCGCCGCCTTCCACGCAAGCCAGCCCGAGACCATGGTGGCGGTCACCGGCACCAACGGCAAGACCTCCACCGCCATGTTCTACCGCCAGATCATGGCCGCGCTGGGTGAGAAGGCCGCCGCCATCGGCACCTTAGGGATCGTCGCCGAGGGCTGGGACAATGCCGGCGGCCTGACCACCCCCGACCCGTCGGCCCTGCACGCCAACCTGGCCCGGCTGGCGGCGTTCGGCATCACCCATGCCTGCATGGAGGCCTCCAGCCACGGCCTCGACCAGTATCGCCTCGACGGCGTCCGCCTCAAGGCGGCGGCCTTCACCAACCTGACCCGCGACCATCTCGACTATCACGGCGACATGTTCGCCTATGGCGGGGCCAAGCTGCGGCTGTTCACCGAGCTGCTGCCCGAGGGCGGCACCGCCGTCCTCAACATGGACAGCGAGGCGGCGCCGCGTTTCGCCGCCGCCTGCGCCCAGCGCGGGGTCACGGTGCTGGGCTACGGCAAGGCCGGCGCCGAGCTGCGCCTGATCGATTCCCTGCCCACCGCTTCCGGCCAGGACTTGCGGCTGGAGGTGCGGGGCCGCGCCGTCACCGTCCGGCTGCCGCTGGCCGGGCTGTTCCAGGCCTACAACGCCCTGGCCGCCCTGGGCCTCGCGCTGGCCACCGGTGCCGATGGCGACAAGGCGCTGGCGGCGCTGGAAAGCCTCGACGGTGTTCCCGGACGGTTGCAGAAGGTGGCCGAGCGCGCCAACGGCGCCGCCATCTATGTGGATTACGCCCATACCCCCGACGCCCTGGAGACGGTGCTGATCGCCTTGAAGCCCCATGCCGCCCGCCGGCTGGTGGCGGTGTTCGGCTGCGGCGGCGACCGCGACCCCGGCAAGCGGCCGCAGATGGGGGCCATCGCTTGCCGTCTGGCCGACGCCATGATCGTCACCGACGACAACCCCCGCTCCGAGGACCCGGCGGCGATCCGCCGGGCGGTGCTGGGAGCCTGCTGCGGCGCCATCGAGATCGGCGACCGCCGCGAAGCCATCCGCACCGCCGTGACCGGCTTGCAGGCGGGCGACCTGCTGGTGATCGCCGGCAAGGGCCACGAAACCGGGCAGATCGTCGGCGCCACCGTTCATCATTTCGACGATTCCGAAGAGGCCCGCGCCGCTGTGCTCGCCGCCGATGGGAGGCTGTCATGAGCGCGACTCCTCTCTGGACCTCGGCCGAAGCCGCCGCCGCCACCGCCGCCACGCCCTCGGGCGGCATGTGGGAGGCGTTCGGCGTCTCCATCGACAGCCGCACGGTGCAGCCGGGCGACCTGTTCATCGCCCTGGAAGGTCCCTCGCACGATGGCCACGACCATGTGGCCGGCGCCCTGGCCGCCGGAGCGGTCGGCGCCCTGGTCCACCGCCTGCCGGCCGGGGTGCCCGAGGACGCGCCGCTGCTGCTGGTCAAGGACACCATGGTGGCGCTGCAGGATTTGGGCGTGGCGTCGCGCAACCGCTCGGCCGCCCATATCGTCGCCGTCACCGGCAGTGTCGGCAAGACCGGCACCAAGGAAATGCTGCGCCTCGTTCTGTCGAACCAAGGTCCGACCCATGCCAGCGTCGGCAGCTTCAACAATCACTGGGGGGTGCCGCTGTCGCTGGCCCGCATGCCCAAGGGCGTGCGCTTCGCGGTGTTCGAACTGGGCATGAACCATGCCGGCGAGCTGACCCCGCTGACCCGCATGGTGCGGCCGCATGTGGCGGCGATCACCACCGTCGAGGCGGTGCATATGGAGTTCTTCGCCTCCACCGAGGCCATCGCCGACGCCAAGGCCGAGATCTTCGCCGGGCTGGAGACGGACGGCATCGCCATCCTGCCGCGCGACAACCGCCACTACCAGCGGCTGGCCGCCGCCGCCTCGGGGGCGCGCATCCTGTCGTTCGGCAGCCACATCGACGCCACCGCGCGGCTGCTGGATTGCGGCGTCGATCCCGCCTCCACCGCCGTCTTCGCCCTGCTCGACGACCATCCGCTGTCCTACCGCATCGGCATCCCCGGCCTGCACTGGGCGATGAATTCCCTGGCGGTTCTGCTGATCGTCAAGGCGCTGGGCGGCGATGCCGATGCCGCCGCCCATGCCCTGGCCGGCATGTCGGCGCCCAAGGGACGTGGCGAGCGCCGTACCGTGACCGTAACGGGTGGCACCGCCGAGCTGATCGACGAAAGCTACAACGCCTCGCCGGTGTCCATGCGCGCCGCCATCGCCACCCTGGCCTCGGCCAAGCCGGCCAAGGGCGCGCGCCGCATCGCGGTGCTGGGCGACATGCTGGAACTGGGCCCGTCCTCGGCGGCGCTGCACCAGGGGCTGGCCGAGACCGTCGAGACCTGGGGCATCGATCTGGTGTTCACCGCCGGTCCGCTGATGGCCCATCTGCGCCAGGCCCTGCCGGAACAGCGCCGGGGCGGGCATGCCGACAATTCCGAGGCCCTGGCGCCGCTGGTCAAGCAAGCAGTCAAGGCCGGCGACGTGGTGATGGTCAAAGGCTCGGCGGGCAGCCGCATGGGCCGCGTGGTTCAAACTCTGGCCGAGGGGGCCTAGGAAACAGATGCTCTATAACCTCCTATTCCCCCTGGCGGATCAGGTCGGCGTCTTCAACCTGTTCAAGTACCTGACCTTCCGCACCGGCGGCGCGGTGCTGACGGCGCTGATCGTGTCGTTCCTGCTGGGGCCCATGGTCATCGCCTGGCTGCGCAAATGGCAGAAGCAGGGCCAGCCCATCCGTGCCGACGGCCCCGAAAGCCATCTGCTGACCAAGAAGGGCACGCCCACCATGGGCGGCATCCTGATTCTGTTCGCGCTGTCCATCTCGACCCTGCTATGGGCCGATCTGCGCAATCACTATGTCTGGATCGTCTTGCTGGTGACCCTGGGCTACGGGTTGATCGGCTTCTTCGACGACTACCTCAAAGTGTCGAAGAAGAACCCCAAGGGCATGCCCGGCAAGGCCAAGCTGGTGGGCGAGATCGCCATCGCCCTGGTGGCGGCCGGCTGGGTGATGGCGGTGCAGCGCGAACCGCTGTCCGGCGCCCTGGCGGTGCCGTTCTTCAAGACCGTGCTGTTGCAGCTGTCGTGGTTCTACCTGCCCTTCGCCGTGTTCATCATCGTCGGCGCCGGCAACGCGGTGAACCTGACCGACGGCCTCGACGGGCTGGCCATCGTGCCGGTGATGATCGCGTCGGGCGTGTTCGCCATCCTCGCCTATCTGGTCGGCCACGCCGTCTTCTCCAACTATCTCCAGATCCACTACGTCACCGGGTCCGGCGAGCTGGCGGTGTTCTGCGGCGCATTGGTGGGAGCCGGGCTCGGCTTCCTGTGGTTCAACGCTCCCCCCGCCATGGTGTTCATGGGCGACACCGGCAGCCTGGCCATGGGCGGCGCCCTGGGGGCCATCTCGGTGGTGACCAAGCACGAGCTGGTGCTGGGCATCGTCGGCGGCCTGTTCGTGCTGGAGACCGTCTCGGTCATCGTCCAGGTCGCCTCGTTCAAGCTGACCGGGAAGCGGGTGTTCCGCATGGCGCCGCTGCACCACCACTTCGAAAAGAAGGGCTGGGCCGAGCCGACCGTGGTCATCCGCTTCTGGATCATCGCCACCATTCTTGGGCTGGCGGGCCTCGCCACCCTGAAGCTGAGGTAGGACAACCATGATTCCGACTCCCTTCCTGACGGGTAAGCGCGTGGCGGTGATGGGGCTGGGCAAGTCCGGCGCCGCCACGGCCCGGGCGCTGCTGGCCAGCGGCGTCGGCGTCATGGCCTGGGACGACGACGAAGGGGCGCGCCGCCTCGCCGCCGAGGACGGCGTGCCCATCGGCGACCCCCTGGTGATCAATCTGGCCAAGGCCGACCTGGTGGTGTGGAGCCCCGGGATCCCCCACACCCATCCCCAGCCCCATCCGGCGGCGGTGAAGGCCCGCGCCGCCGGGGTGCCGGTGGTGTGCGACGTGGAACTACTGGCCCGCGCCAAGCCCGACCATCGCTTCCTGGCGGTGACCGGCACCAACGGCAAGTCCACCACCACCACCCTGCTGGCCCATGTGCTGGAGGCCGCCGGCATCGCTACCGCCGCCGGCGGCAATCTCGGCACCGCCGCCCTGGATCTGCCCGAGCTGCCGGGCGACGGCCGCTATGTGCTGGAACTGTCGTCCTATCAGCTGGAGCTGGTGCAAAGCCTGTCCGTCGGCGTCGGCATCCTGCTCAACATCACCCCCGACCATCTCGGCCGTCATGGCGGCATGGAGGGCTATATCGCCGCCAAGCGCCGGCTGTTCGACTTCATCACCCCCGGCGGCGCGGCGGTGATCGGGGTGGACGACGGTCCTTGCCGCGCCATGGCGGCGGAGCTGTCGCGGCTGGGCTTGCGGGTGGTGCCGATCTCGGTGGAGAAGGTGCTGGACGACGGCGTCTCCGCCCCCGAGGGCGTGCTGCTGGACAATGGCAAGCCGGTCTGCGACCTCAAGGCCTTTCCGCGCCTGCCGGGCAAGCACAACTGGCAGAACGCCTGCGCCGTCTTTGCCGCCGCCCGCGCCGAGGGCATCGCCGCCAAGACCATCGTCGCCGCCCTGGCCACCTATCCCGGTCTGGCCCATCGCCAGGAGCTGATCGCCACCTGCGACGGCATCGCCTGGATCAACGATTCCAAGGCCACCAACGCCGACGCGGTGGAAAAGGCCCTGGTCTGCTACGACCACGTCTACTGGATCGCCGGCGGCCAAGCCAAGGAAGGCGGCATCGTGTCGCTGGAGAAGCATTTCGGCCGGATCGAGCACGCCTTCCTGATCGGCGATGCCAGCGACGCCTTCGCCGCGACGCTGGAGGGCAAGGTCCGCTTCACCCGCTGCGTCACCCTGGCCAAGGCGGTGGCCGCCGCCCGCAATCTGGCGGTGTCCGACGCCATCCCCGGCGCGGTGGTGCTGCTGTCGCCGGCCTGCGCCTCGTGGGATCAGTTCAAGTCGTTCGAGCATCGCGGCGACAGCTTCCGCGACCTGGTCAAGGGGTTCGCCCCATGAGCGTGACCTTCGGCCGCACCGATACCTCGACGCTCGGCCGCTGGTGGTGGACGGTGGACCGTTGGACCATCGCGGCGCTGTTCCTGCTGGCCGGCGTCGGCGCCTTGCTGACCATGGCGGCCAGCCCGGCGGTGGCCGAACGCATCGGCGCCCAGAGCTTCCACTTCGTGCGGCGTCAGTTCATGTTCCTGGCCCCGTCGCTGGTGATCATGGTCGCGGTGTCGCTGCTGGCGCCCAAGCAGGTGCGGCGGCTGGCGGTGCTGGGGCTGATCGGCTCGGTGCTGCTGCTGGTGCTGGTGCCGATCTTTGGGGCCGAGGTCAAGGGCGCCAAGCGCTGGCTGACCATCGCCGGCATGTCGATCCAGCCGTCGGAATTCGTCAAGCCCATGTTCGCGGTGGTGGGAGCCTGGATGTTCTCCGCCGCCCGGGTGGAGGAGGGCTTCCCCGGCCGGGTCATCGCCACCGCCCTGTTCGGCGTGATCGCCGGCCTGTTGCTAATTCAGCCCGATGTGGGCCAGACCGCCGTCGTCACCGCCATCTGGGTGACCCAGTTCTTCCTGGCCGGCCTGTCCATGGTCTGGGTGATCGGATTGGGGCTGGCGGCGCCGGTCGGCGCCATGGCCGCCTATTACGTCTTTCCCCATGTGACCGCCCGCGTCGACAAGTTCCTCGATCCCTCGGGCAGCGGCGGCTATCAGGTGACCACCGCGCTCAACGCCTTCCGCAATGGCGGCCTGTTCGGCAAGGGCCCCGGCGAGGGCCGGGTCAAGCTGGTGCTGCCCGACGCCCATACCGACTTCATCCTGGCGGTGGGCGGCGAGGAGTTCGGGGTGGTGCTGTGCCTGTTCGTGCTGGCGCTGTTCGCCTTCATCGTGCTGCGCGGCTTCTCCCGTGTGCTCAAGGACGACAATCTGTTCGTGGTCCTGGCCACCGTCGGCCTGCTGGTTCAGTTCGGCTTGCAGGCCATCGTCAACATGGCTTCCACCCTGCGGCTGATGCCGGCCAAGGGCATGACCCTGCCGTTCATCTCCTATGGCGGCTCGTCCATGCTGGCGCTGGCGCTGGGCATGGGCATGGTGCTGGCGCTGACCCGCACCCGCTACGGCAGGGAGGGCCAGGACGTATGAGTACCGCCCCCCTCATCGCTCTCGCCGCCGGTGGTACCGGTGGCCACGTCTTCCCCGCCGAGGCCTTGGCCGGGGTGCTGCTGGAACGCGGCTACCGGCTGGCGCTGGTGACCGATCGTCGCGGCGCGGTCTATGGCGGCACCCTGGGCTCGCTGGAGACGCTGCGCATCGCCGCCGGCGGCATCGCCGGGCGCGGCGGCCTGGCCAAGATCCGCGCCATCGCCGAGATCGGCCTGGGCGTGGTGCAGGCCCGCGCGCTGCTCCAGCGCATGCGTCCCGCCGTGATGGTGGGCTTCGGCGGCTACGCCTCGGTGCCGGGCATGGTGGCGGCGGTGCTGGCCGGCATTCCCACCGTCCTGCACGAGCAGAACGCGGTGCTGGGCCGCGCCAATCGCCTGCTGGCCAGCCGGGTCAGGCGCATCGCCACCTCCTTCGCCGAGGTCAGCCATGTGGATGCCCGCCTGACCCCCAAGCTGGTCCACACCGGCATGCCGGTGCGCGCCGCCATCGCTGCCTTGCGCGACACCCCCTATCCGCCGCTGGACGCGGCCGGCCCCGTCAACCTGCTGGTGCTGGGCGGCAGCCAGGGGGCGCGAGTGCTGTCCGAGGTGGTGCCGGCGGCGCTGGCGGCGCTGCCCCAGGCCCTGCGCCAGCGTACCCATGTCGCCCAGCAGTGCCGGCCCGAGGATCTCGACGCCGTGACCAAGGCCTATGAGGGCACCGGCATCGCCTGCACCCTGCAAAGCTTCTTCGCCGACGTGCCCGAGCGTCTGGCGAGCGCCCATCTGGTGATCGGGCGGGCGGGGGCCTCCACCGTGGCCGAGCTGACGGCGCTGGGGCGCCCGGCCATCCTGGTGCCCTATCCCTTCGCCATCGACGACCACCAGACCGCCAACGCCCATGCGGTCGAGGACAATGGCGGCGCCTGGCTGATGCAGCAGGACGCCTTCACCGCCGAGGCGCTGACCGCGCGCCTGGAAACCCTGTTCACCCAGCCCGGAACCCTGACGCGCACCGCTGTCTGCGCCGCCAGGGCCGGTCGCGCCGACGCGGCGGGGCGTCTGGCCGATCTGGTCATCGGGCTTATTCCCGCCGAGCAAAGGACCTGACCGCCATGCGCACCATGCCGCTTTCCATCGGGATCATCCACTTCGTCGGCATCGGCGGCATCGGCATGTCCGGCATCGCCGAGATCCTGCACAATCTGGGCTACACGGTTCAGGGCACCGACATCGCCGACAACTACAATGTCGAGCGGCTGCGCAAGAAGGGGATCAAGATCCATATCGGCCACACCGCCGAGGCGCTGGGCGAGGCCCGCGTGGTGGTGGTGTCGTCGGCGGTCAAGCCCGACAACCCGGAAGTGCTGGCGGCGCGGGCCAAGCTGGTGCCGGTGGTGCGCCGGGCCGAGATGCTGGCCGAGCTGATGCGCCTCAAGGCCGCCATCGCCATCGGCGGCACCCACGGCAAGACCACCACCACCTCCATGATCGCGGCACTGCTGGACGCGGCCCAGATGGACCCCACCGTCATCAATGGCGGCATCATCAACGCCTATGGCACCAATGCCCGGCTGGGCGCCAGCGATTGGATGGTGGTCGAGGCCGACGAGTCCGACGGCAGCTTCATCAAGCTGCCCTCCACCGCCGTGGTGGTGACCAATATCGATCCCGAACACATGGATTATTACGGCACCTTCGACCGGCTGCGCGACGCCTTCCGCACCTTCGTCGAGAACATCCCGTTCTACGGCTTCGCCGCCATGTGCATCGACCACCCGGAAGTCCAGGCGCTGATCGCCAAGGTGCCCGACCGCAAGATCGTCACCTACGGCTTCAGCCCCCAGGCGCTGGTGCGCGCCGCCAATGTGCGGATCGGCACCGATGGCGCCCATTACGACGTGGTGATCACCGACCGGGTCACCGAGCAGACCCGAACCATCGAGGACATCCACCTGCCCATGTTCGGCGAGCACAACGTGCAGAACTCGCTGGCGGCGGTGGCGGTGGCGGTTCAGTTGGGTCTGGCCAACGACGTGGTCAAGAAGGCGCTGGGCTCGTTCGCCGGCGTCAAGCGTCGCTTCACCAAGACCGGCGAGGCCAAGGGCGTCACGGTGATCGACGATTACGGCCACCATCCGGTGGAGATCGCCGCCGTGCTGAAGGCGGCGCGCAGCGCCACCACCGGCGCCGTGGTGGCGGTGGTGCAGCCGCACCGCTACACCCGCCTGTCCAACCTGTTCGCCGAGTTCTGCACCTGCTTCAACGACGCCGACACGGTGATCGTCGCCGATGTCTACGCCGCCGGCGAGGCGCCGATCCCCGGCATCGACAAGGCCGGTCTGGTCAAGGGCCTGCAGGAACACGGCCATCGCCACGCGGTGCCGCTGCCCTCTCCGGCGCAGTTGGCCGCCCTGGTCAATTCCATCGCCCGGCCCGGCGACATGGTGGTCTGCCTCGGCGCCGGCAACATCACCGGCTGGGCCCATGCCCTGCCGGGCGAATTGGCGGCTCAACCGGAGCCGGGTGAATGATGACCGCGCGGCGCCCCCTTCATGACTGGCGTGACGGCCTGCCCCAGGTCCAGGGGCGGTTGAGCTTCGACGCCCCCATGGCGCCGTTCACCTGGTTCCGGGTCGGCGGCGCCGCCGAGGTGTTGTTCCGCCCCGCCGACATGGACGACCTGATCACCCTCCTGACCAGTCTGCCTCCCGAGGTGCCGGTGACCACCATCGGCGTCGGCTCCAACCTGCTGGTGCGCGACGGCGGCGTGCCGGGCGTGGTTATCAGGCTGACCGGTCCGTTCGCCGAGATCGACGCCCAGCCGACCACCATCACCGCCGGGGCCGGGGCGCTGGACCTCACCGTGGCCAAGACCGCCCAGGAGGCCGGCATCGCCGGTCTGGAATTCCTCTCCGGGGTTCCCGGCACCATCGGCGGCGCGCTGCGCATGAATGCCGGGGCGTTCGGGACCGAGATGAAGGACGTCACCGTCAGCGCCCAGGCGCTGGACCGCGAGGGCGGGCTGCACATCCTCGGCCTCGCCGATCTGGGCTTCACCTATCGCCACAGCGCGGTGGACGACAGCTGGATCTTCCTCGCCGCCACCCTGCGGGGCCGCCCCGGCGCACCCGGGGAGATCGCGGCGCGCATGGAGGAGATCAAGGCCTCGCGCGAGGAGGCGCAGCCGACCCGCGCGCGGACCGGCGGCTCCACCTTCGCCAATCCGCCCGGCCACAGCGCCTGGAAGCTGATCGACGCCGCCGGCTGCCGGGGTCTGGTGGTGGGCGGGGCGCAGGTGAGCGAGAAGCACTGCAATTTCCTGCTCAATCTGGGCGAGGCCACCGCGTCGGACATCGAGGATCTGGGCGAGGAGGTTCGCCGCCGGGTACTCGAGTCCAGCGGCGTCGAGTTGCGATGGGAAATTCAGCGGATCGGCGTGAGGACAGAGTCATGACCCAGGCAAAGCGCGTCACCGTCCTGATGGGAGGAGCCTCGGCCGAGCGCGACGTCTCCCTGCGCTCGGGCCGTGCCGCCGCGCAAGCCTTGGAGCAGGCCGGCTACGACGTCATCCAGGTGGATGTGGGCCGTGATCCCGGCGAACTGGTGCGGGCCTTGGTCGAGACCTCCCCCGAGGTGGTGTTCAACGCCCTGCACGGCCGTTTCGGCGAGGATGGCTGCGTCCAGGGCGTGCTGAACCTGCTGGGGGTGCCCTATACCCATTCCGGCCTGCTGGCCTCGGCGGCGGCCATGGACAAGGCCTTCGCCCGTCAGATTTTCGAAAGCGCCGGCATCCCGGTGGCCAAGGGCGGCGTGGTTCGTCGCGGAGAGGCCTCGCCGCTGCCGCGCCCCCATGTGGTCAAGCCGTTGAACGAGGGCTCCAGCGTCGGGGTCTACATCCTGCAACAGGGCGACAACCGCGATCCCCTGACGGATTGGCCGTTCGAGTCCGACGAAGTTCTGGTGGAGGAGTTCATCCCCGGCCGCGAGATCACCGTGGCGGTGATGGGCGACCGCGCCCTGGGCGCCCTGGAGATCACCTCGGACCGGGGTTTCTACGATTACGAGGCCAAGTATGCCCCCGGCGGTTCACGCCACATCATGCCGGCGCCGCTGCCGGCCGCCGATTACGCCGAGGCCTGCCGGCTGGCGGTGGCGGCCCATAAGGCGCTGGGCTGCCGGGGCGTGTCCCGCGCCGATCTGCGCTACGACGATACCGGCGCCACCCCGCGCCTGATCATGCTGGAGGTCAACACCCAGCCGGGCATGACCGCCACTTCGCTGGTTCCCGAAATCGCCGCCCATGCCGGGATCGGTTTCCCCGAGCTGGTGCGCTGGATGGTGGAGGAGGCTCGATGCGACGCATAAGCTCGTCCGATATCGTCATCACTCCCGACGACCGGCTGGTCGGGTCGTCGCGCCCGCCGCGCGGCCCGGCTCCCCGTGCCCAGGCCCCCGCCGCGAAGGCCAAAGCCAAGGCCAAGCGCAAGATGATGCCGCGCCTGCGGCTGGACGCCACGCCGCTGCAAAAGCTGGCCGGTCTCGGCGTGCTGGCCACCGCCGTGCTGGTGGGCGGCGCGGTGCTGTGGCATTCCGGCGCGCCCCAGCGGCTGGTACGCGACACCGGCGTCGCCGTGCTGCGGGCGACGGCCGAGGGCGGTTTCCGCATCACCGAGATCACTGTCGCCGGCCGTAAGCGCACGCCCACCGACCAGATCGTCACCGCCCTGGCGGCCCGCCACGGCGAGCCGATCCTGGGATTGGACATCGGCGCCGCCAAGGACCGGCTGGAGGCGCTGCCCAGCGTGCGCGCCGCCGCCATCGAGCGCCGCCTGCCCGGCGCGCTGCACTTGTCCATCGTCGAGCGCCAGCCGGTGGCGCTGTGGCAGAACAACGGCGAGTTCGTCCTGGTCGACCGCGAGGGCCACCAGATCCCCGGCGCCATCGAGGGCTTCGAGGATCTGCCGCTGGTGGTGGGCGACGGCGCTCCCGCCCGCGCCGACGAGCTGTTCGCCCTGCTGGCGACCGAGCCGGAAATGGCAACGCGCGTCAAGGCGGCCACCCGGGTGGGCAACCGCCGCTGGAACCTGAAGCTGGACGACGTGGAGCATGGCCTGGAGGCCCGGCTGCCCGAGCTGGAGGCCGAGGTGGCCTGGCATCGCCTGGCCGAGCTGGAGCGCAACCGGGGGCTCTCGGGCAAGCTGGTCACCATGATCGACCTGCGGGTGCCCGACCGGCTGGTGCTGAAGAGCGAGCCGCAGCAGACCGCCGCCGAGCGTCGCGCTCCCTCTGAAGCCCGGAAGGAGGACTGATTTTGGCCACGCGCAACGGACTGATCGCCGCCGTCGATGTGGGCACCACCAAGGTGTGCTGCTTCATCGCGCGCGTCCAGGACGACGGCGCGCCGCGCATCGTCGGCATCGGCCATCAGCTGGCGCGCGGCATGCGCAACGGCGCCGTGGTCGACATGGAGGAGCTGGAGACCTCCATCCGCGCCTCGGTGGACGCCGCCGAGGAAATGGCGGGCGAGCGCATCCGCGCCGTCGCCGTCAACATTTCGGGCGGCCAGCCCGGCTCGGCCAACGTCAAGGTCGAGGTGGCCATGAACGGCCATCCGGTCAACGAGGCCGATATCCGCCGCATGCTGGAACACGGCCGCGCCCATCACGAAAGCCCCGACCGCGAGCTGATCCACGCCATTCCGGTGGACTACACCATCGACGGCAACGAAGGCATCAAGGACCCGCGCGGCATGTTCGGCGACCGCCTCGGTGTCGCCATCCACGTCATCTCCGCCGGCATCGGACCGGTGCGCAACCTGTCCACCGTGGTCAACCGCTGCCATCTCGACATCGAAGCCCGCGTCGTCAGCCCCTATGCCGCCGGTCTGGCCTGCCTGGTGGACGACGAGAAGGAACTGGGCGTCACCTGCATCGACATGGGCGGCGGCACCACCTCCATCGCGGTGTTCCTGGGCGGCCAACTGGTTCACACCGACGTCATCGCCGTGGGTGGCGCCCATGTCACCAGCGACATCGCCCGCGGCCTGTCGACGCCGCTGGTCCATGCCGAGCGCATGAAGACGCTGTACGGTTCGGCCATCCCCAGCCCGTCCGACGACCGCGAGATCCTGAAGGTGCCGCTGGTGGGCGAGGACGAGGACGGCGCCAGCAACCAGGTGCCGCGCTCCATGCTGATCCAGATCATCCAGCCCCGCATCGAGGAGACCTTCGAGCTGGTGCGCTCCTATCTGGAGCAGGGCGGCTTCGACAAGATGGCCGGCCGCCGCGTGGTTTTGACCGGCGGCGCCAGCCAGATGCAGGGCGTGCGCGACCTCGCCGGCCTGGTTCTCGACAAGCAGGTGCGGCTCGGCCGCCCTGTCGGACTGCAGGGTCTTCCGGAAGCCACCGGCGGACCCGCTTTCTCCACCTGCGCCGGCCTCATCCGTTACGCCATGGTCCACGCCCCCGCGCCGTCGCGCGGCAAGCGCGCCGGGGCAAGCGGGCATGAGGGCGGCTCGGGCTGGGGCAGGTTGGGGTCGTGGCTTAAACGGAACTTTTAGATTTAACCGACGGCCGACAACGAAGCGGCCGAATTCAGCGCGGAGGACGATAACATGCTGACTTTCCTTCCCGGGGCTCATCAAGAGCTCAAGCCTCGCATCACCGTGGTCGGTGTGGGCGGTGCCGGCGGCAATGCCGTCAACAACATGATTCTGTCGCGGCTGGAAGGCGTCGAGTTCATCGTCGCCAACACCGATTCCCAGTCGCTGGGCCAAAGCCGCACCGAACGCCGCATCCAGCTGGGTAATCAGGTCACTCAAGGCCTGGGCGCCGGCTCGCGTCCCGATGTGGGCCGCGCCGCCGCCGAGGAAAGCCTGGAAGAGATCCTGGGCCAGATCCACGGCGCCAACATGGTGTTCATCACCGCCGGCATGGGCGGCGGCACCGGTTCCGGCGCCGCTCCCGTCATCGCCCGGGCGGCCCGCGAGCAGGGCATCCTCACCGTCGGCGTGGTGACCAAGCCGTTCCACTTCGAGGGCGCCCACCGCATGCGCACCGCCGAGGCGGCCATCGAGGAGCTGCAGCAGTTCGTCGACACCCTGATCATCATCCCCAACCAAAACCTGTTCCGGGTCGCCACCGAGCGCACCACCTTCGCCGACGCCTTCAAGATGGCCGACGACGTGCTGTATTCCGGCGTGCGCGGCGTCACCGACCTGATGATCATGCCCGGCCTGATCAACCTGGATTTCGCCGACATCCGCACCGTCATGAGCGAGATGGGCAAGGCCATGATGGGCACCGGCGAGGCCGAGGGCGACAAGCGCGCCATCGACGCCGCCGAGGCCGCCATCTCCAACCCGCTGCTGGACGACACCTCCATGAAGGGGGCCAAGGGCGTCCTGATCAACATCACCGGCGGTCTCGACATGACCCTGTTCGAGGTCGATGAAGCCGCCAACCGCATCCGCGACGAGGTGGATCCCGAAGCCAACATCATCTTCGGCTCCACCTTCGACGAGAAGCTGAACGGCAAGATGCGGGTCTCGGTGGTCGCCACCGGCATCGCCAGCGAAGCCGCCGTCCAGCCCAAGCCCACCGTCATCTCGCTGGTGGGAACCCAGGCCCCGGCGGCCCAGCCCTCGGTCGCCGCCCCGCCGGCGCGTCCCATGCCCCAGCCGACGGCGGCCACGGTGTCGTCGCAGCCGCAGTTCCGCCCCCAGGTGACGACCCAGCCGGTGGCTCAGCCGCAGCCGCAGGTGGCTTCGGCTCCCATCCACGGGCCGCATCATCACCCCATGCATCAGCAGCCGCATCACGCCCAGACGCATCATCGCGTCCAGGCCGCCACGGCCGCCGCCATCCGCGAGCCCGAGCTGGACATCCGCCAGCCCGAGCCGCAAGTCCGTCCCGAGCCCAGCTTCCGCCCGGAGCCCCAGATGCGGTCCGAGCAGCAGGCCCGGCCGGAGCCCAGCTTCCGTCCCGAGCCCAGCTTCCGCCCCGAGCCCTCGCTGGGCCGCTCGCAGGCCTATCTCGACTCCGCCGAGCACGACATGAACGCCATGCAGAAGGCGTTGTCGGGCATCAGTGAAAGCAGCCCGGACCTGGCACCGCAGCCCCAGGCGGAGGCCCGCCGGAGCGGCAGCCTGCTGGATCGTCTGGTCAATCGTGGCCGTCACGCCGTCGCGCCGGCTCCCGCCGCCCGCGCCGCCGAGCCGCCGGCACCGCAGCCGCGCATGGAAGCCCGCCGCGAAAGCACCGCGCCGCGTTCGGGTGAGGACCTCGACATTCCGGCCTTCCTCCGCCGTCAGGCGAACTAAGACCGGACGACCTTAAGCGGGGGGCGACCCTCGCTCGCGCTGAAAACTATAAAGGCCCGACCGGCTTGTCCGGTTGGGCCTTCTTTTATTTCATCCCTCGCCCGCTTGCGGGAGAGGGAGGGACCCGCCGCGCAGCGGTGGGAGGGTGAGGGGGCTTCTGTTCCAGTAGACGAGCCCTCACCCGGCGCTTCGCGCCCCCCTCTCCCGCAAGCGGGCGAGGGTTATCGGTCCCTACTTCCGCTTGTCGTCGGGGTCGTCCAGCCAGTGGGGATCGACGCCGTGGCGGCTCTTGCGGGTTTCCATCAGCTTGCGCACATGGCCCAGATTCTTGGCCGCCACCTTGGCGGGGCCCTTGGCGCCATGGGCCTGGAACACCTCCAGCGCCGAGGTCAGCGCCGTTTCCGCCTCGGCGAGGTGGTTGCCGTTTTCGCTGTGGCGGTCGAGCAGGAACAGGGCGCCCCCCAGGGTGTTCTGGGTCGCCGCCCAGGCCAGCGGGCCGCGCTCGCGGGTGCGGATTTCCAGCACCGAGTAGCAGGCGTCGACGGCGCGCTGCAACACCTCGGTATTCTTGATCTGGTCGCCATAGACCTCCAGCACCTGGGCGACGGTGTGCATGATCTCGGCCCAGCGCTGGGGGGTCTCGGTGCGGGAATAGACCTGAAGCGTGGCCTGGAGCGCCTGCAACGCTTCCCGCAGCAATTCGGTCTGGCCGGTCAGCAGGTCGAGGCGGTAGAGGGTTCCGCCCAGGCGGACCTGGGCCGAGGCCCATTCCTGGGGCATCAGGGCGCGCGGCAGGGTTTCCACCGCCGAGCGCCATTCGGTGATGGCGTCTTCCCACAGCGGCGCCGCCACCGCCTGGTCCTTGGTGCGTTCGGCCTTGGAGACCAGGGCGGCGGCGACGTGCTTGTGGAGCAGGCCACCCTCCCAGCCGGCGTCGGTGCGGGCCAGCCGGCGCTGGGCCTGGCGGTAGGCGTTGATGGCCTTGTCGAACCAGGCCGGCGCCTCCTCGGCGGGAAGGACCAGGGCGGCGGCGGTGGCCACATGTCCGAACACCAGTTGGATCGAGCGCTGCTGCGGCATGGTCATCTGCACCGGCGGCCGGGCGGCCAGGGTCTCGGCGGCGGCGGCGGCGGCGGGCAACTGGCGGCGTAGGGCGCTCTTCTGCGCCTCGGTGGCCGGGTCGATGGCGGCGAGGATGGCGGCGTAGAGCAGATGGTTGGCCGGCTCGGCGAAGTCCTTGGGCAGCTCGATGCGGGTGGCCGGGCCGAAGGCGGCGGCGCGCTCGTCGTCGGTGGTGGCGGTGGCCAGCCGCAGGCGATAGCCCTCGCGGCCGAAATCGCCCCAAACCAGCAGGTCGGCGTCGTCCTCGGCCACGGCATGGCGGGTGTTCAGCACCACCGACGACACCAGCGACGGGTCTTCGAGGTTGTCGAGCTGGAACACCTTGCCCAGGGCCTTGACCTTGAGCGTCGGCCGCGTTGCCAGCGCCTTGTTGAGGTAGGTGGCGGCGGCGCCGTCGGCATCGCCACCCAGGGCGGCGACCAGCACGGTGAAGGCCGGCGTCTCGACTCCGGCGGCGCTCTGGACCGGTGCCGGCGCCGGCGCCGGTTTGGGCTTGAACAGGCCGGCGATGATCTCCAGCAGGCCGAGGGGCTTGGGAGCGGGCGGAGCCTCGCCGCGCGCCGGCTCGGGCCGGGCCGCCGGAACGGGCGTCGGTGCCGCCGCCACCGGAGCGGGCACGGCCCCGCCGCGCGAGGCCGTCAGTTCACGAGCCCGCCGCAGCCGTTCCGCCCTTTTCTCTTCTTCCTCGGCACTTGCCATGCTTCAACCCTATACGGCACCGCAGCGCCATCGGCAACAGGTCTGACAGGCTGTGGAAAAATGCCTCCCGCATTCGTTCGCGTCGTCACACCCGCGAAAGCAAGGGTCCATTTTGGGGCGAGGGAAAGGGGCGGGGCCTAGATTTCCAGGCCCAGGCGGGTGCCTTCCTCGAAGGCGGCCAGGGCGTCCAGCTTGGCCGCGTCGCGGGCGCCGCCGATCAGGTGGACCGGCTTGCCCAGGACGGTCAGCGCCGCCGCCAGGTCGCGCCGGGGCTCCTGGCCGATGCAGACCACCACGGTGTCGGCCTCGACCAACCGGTCGGTCTCGCCCAGCGTGACATGGACCCCGGCGTCATCGACCGACCGGTACGTCACCCCGCTCAGCATCTCCACCCCGGCCCGTTGCAGCAGGGCCTTGTGAATCCAGCCGGTGGTCTTGCCCAGGCTGGCGCCGGGGCGGTCGGGCTTGCGCTGCATCATGACGATGCGCCGCTGGGGCGCCGGTGGCTTGGCCGGGGCGGTCAGGCCGCCGGGGGTGCGAAAGCTTCGGTCGATCCCCCAGATGGCGTCGAAGTCCCCGACCTCGCCGGCCAGGGCGGCGGCGACGTCGAAGCCGATGCCGCCGCTGCCCAGGATGGCCACCCGCGCGCCGGCCCGGACCCGGCCGGACAGGATGTCGTCATAGCTCGCCACCTTGGCATGGTCGGCGCCCGGCAGGTCCAGGCGGCGCGGCGTGATGCCGCTGGCCAGGACGATACGGTCGAAGCCGGCGAGGTCGGCGGCGGCGACGGTGGTTCCCAGGCGGACCGTCACCCCGGCGGCAGCCAGTTCGTGGGCGTAATAGCGCGGCGTCGCCAGATACTCTTCCTTGCCGGGGACGGCGCGGGCCAGCAGGAACTGGCCGCCCAGCTCGGCCGAGGCCTCGAACAGGGTGACGCGGTGGCCGCGCCGGGCCGCTTCCAGGGCGCAGGCCAATCCGGCGGGACCGCCGCCGACCACGGCGATGGCGGCGGGGGCGGTGACCGGGGCGGCGACGAATTCGCCCTCGCGGCCGGCGCGGGGATTCACCAGACAGGTGGCCGAGCCGCCGGAGAAGATGGGGTCGAGGCAGCCCTGGTTGCAGCCGATGCAGGCGTTGACGGCCCGGCCGTCCCCGGCCTTGGCGGCGAAGGCGGGGTCGGCCAGCAGCGGCCGCGCCATGGCCACCAGATCGGCTTCGCCGGCCGCCAGCAGCGCCTCGGCCATCTCCGGCGTGGTGATGCGGTTGCTGGCCGCCACCGGAATGCCGACGGCGGCCTTGACCCGGGCGGTGGCCCAGCTCCAGGCGCCCTGCGGCACGGTATGGGCGATGGTGGGGACGCGGGCTTCGTGCCAGCCGATGCCGCTGTTGAGGATATCGACGCCCGCCGCTTCCAGGGCGCGGGCCACCGTCACCACCTCGTCGGCGCCGAGGCCGTCCTCCACCAGATCGACCATGGACAGCCGCACCGTCAGGATCGGATCGGGGCCGAGGGCGGTCCGCACCGCCCCGACGACCTCCAGCAGGAAGCGCATGCGGCCGTCGAGGTCGCCGCCCCAGGCATCGGCGCGCTTGTTGGTGCGCGGCGCCAGGAACTCGTTGATCAGATAGCCCTCCGACGCCATCACCTCGACGCCGTCATAGCCGGCGCGGATGGCGAGGGCGGCGGCGCGGCCGTAATCGGCGACGGTGCGGGAGATGTCGGCCTCGGTCATGGCGCGCGGTGTCACGCTGTTGATCGGCGCCTTGATGGCCGACGGCGCCACGATGTCGGCATGCTTGCCATAGCGGCCGCAATGCAGGATCTGCATGACGACACGGCCGCCCTCGGCGTGGACCGCCTCGGTGATCAGGCGGTGGCCGGCGAGGCCGCTGTCGTCGGTCAGGACGGTGCCGTCGGGGCCGAAGCTGCCCTCGCCGTTGGGCGCGACGCCGCCGGTGACGATCAGGCCGATGCCGCCCTTGGCGCGCTCGCCGTAGAACCGCGCCAGCCGGGGGAACGCGTCGGCGCCGCCCTCGTAGCCCAGATGCATGGAGCCCATGACCATGCGGTTGGCCAGCCGGACCGAGCGAACCTGAAGCGGCGACAGCAGATGCGGGAAAGACATGGCGGCCCCTTAATGGCGTAAACTGGTACCAGTATACGCATTCGGGGGCGGCCGAGAAAAGTCTCCTTCCATCGCAAGGGCTGCGAAAGCATGCCTCCCTTGGTCCGGGGCCCTGAGTAGTTTCCGGGTCTGCGTCCCGGGATCGCGGTTGGGTATTGTCGTATGGGCCGGCGGATCGTCTCCTCCATGCGGCCGGCCGGACAGGGCGGCTGACGATGGCATTTAAAACTGCGGGGGCTTGCTACCTCTTCGCCCTGCTGGTCGTAGGGCCGCTGTCCGGTTGCGCGGCGGTGGTCATCGCCGGCATTCCCATAACCTTCTTCACCACCGAAGTGGTTCCGCGCGCCGTCAACGGCAAGGGACTGGTGGAAGACGGGGTCGATGTGGTGACCGGCAAGGATTGCCGCGTGATCGAAGGCACGTTGCGGGACGACCGGAAGCTCTGCGAGAAGCGCGGCTCGGTCGCCACCAAGAAGGATTTCAAGGGCTTGTCCGGCCTGCTCCCCGATGAGGAAAAGAAAGACGCCGCCGCTCACTGAGCTAGCGGTCGGCCGGCACTTCGATGGGGGCGCAGTTGGTGCGGCCCGACATCAGGCAATCCTCGAGCCGGCCCATGTCGCGCAGCTTGACGCTGAGCAGATAGCTGCCGACGATCAGCACGATCGCCACCACCAGCAGAACCACCGGCGGCGGGCCGTGGTCGTGGCCGCCGCCGCCGGCCCGGTCCGGCTGCTCGGGTCCGGCTTGCGGTCCGGGCGCGTCGTTCTGGGTCTCGCGGGCGGTGGCGGCGGTGTTCATGGGCGCCATTACAGCGCATTCCGGGGCCCGTCTCAACCCTTCCTCACGTCGGTGGCCAGCACATAGCCGCCGCCGCGGACGGTCTTGATGATCTCGGGGGCCTTGGGGTCGGATTCCAGCTTGCGGCGCAGGCGGCCGACCTGGACGTCGATGGTGCGGTCGAACGGGCCGGCCATGCGGCCGCGGGCGAGGTCCAGCAACTGGTCGCGGCTGAGCACCTGACGGGGATGGCGCAGAAAGGCCAGCAGCAGGTCGTATTCGCCGCTGGTCATCTCCGCCAGCACCCCGTCCGGCGCCGTCAGGCGGCGATGGGCGATGTCCAGCCGCCAGCCGGCGAAGTCCAAACTCTCGGCCACCGGCTCGACCGTCGCTTCCGTCGGCGGCGCGGCGCGGCGCAGCACGGCGCGGATGCGGGCCAGCAGTTCGCGGGTGCCGAACGGCTTGGCGAGGTAGTCGTCGGCGCCCATCTCCAGCCCCACCACCCGGTCGGTCTCGCTGCCCATGGCGGTCAGCATGATCACCGGCAGCCGGCTGGTGGCGCGCAGATGGCGCAGCAGGGTCAGCCCGTCCTCGCCCGGCAGCATCAGGTCGAGGATGACCAGATCGGCCGGGTCCTCGGCGAGGAGCCGGCGCAGGCCGTCGCCGTCGCCGGCGGTGGCGACGCGAAAGCCCTGCCCTCCCAGAAAATCGGCCACCAGGGCGCAGATCTCCGGGTCGTCGTCGATCATGACGATATTATACTGACCGGTCATGCTAGCCCGCTCTGGGGCAGGGTGACGGTGACCCGCAGGCCGCCCTCGGGGCGGTTCTCCAGGCGGATGTCGCCGCCGTGGGAGCGGATGATGGTTCGCGCCACCGCCAGTCCCAGGCCGATGCCGCCGGTGCGGCGGTTGCGTGAGCCCTCCAGCCGGGTGAAGGGGGCGAACACCCGTTCCATTTCGGCCTCGGGGATGCCGGGTCCCCGGTCCTCCACCACCACCTCGACGGCATGGCCCCGATGGGCGGCGCGCACCGTGACCGCGCCGCCGTAGCGGCCGCCGTTCTCGATCAGGTTGGCCAGCGCCCGCTTGATCGCCAGCGGCCGGCAGGTGCAGACCAGACGGCCGGACCATTCGAATTCCGCCGCCAGCCCCATATCGGCGACATTGTCGCAAACCGATTGCAAGGTGGCGGCGAGGTCGACGGCCTGGCCGGGTTCGTCGGCGGCGTCCTGGCGGGCGAAGTCAAGGGTGGAGGCCACCATGGCCGCCATCTCGTCCAGGTCGGCCAGCATGCGCTCGCGCCCTTCGCCCTCGGGCAGCACCTCGGTGCGCAGGCGAAGGCGGGTGATGGGGCTGCGCAGGTCGTGGGAGATGGCCGCCAGCATTTGGGTGCGGTCCTCGACGAAACGGCGGATGCGGCCTTGCATCTCGTTGAAGGCGGCGACGGCGCGGCGCACCTCGCGCGGGCCGTCCTCGGGCAGCGGCGCGGCGGCGACGTCGCGGCCCAGCCGGTCCGCCGCCCCGGCGAAGGCCGCCAGCGGCCGCCCGATCCAGCCGGTGGCCCAGGCGCCGAACCCCAGCACCGCCACCATCATCACCAGGGTCGACAGCACCGCGTGGGGCGACCACAGCGAGGCGGAGCGCGCCATGGCCATGGCGAAATTGGCCCAACTGCCGTCGGTCAGCTGGAACGACACCTCCATCACCCGGTCGTGGGGGAAGCCGTGCAGCAGGCGACGCCAGAGGCCGGCGGGGTTGTCGGCGCTGCTCAGCTCGCGATGGGTCACATGCAGCCGGGCGTGTTCCACCGCGCCGAAATAGGGGGCCAGGGCGGCCTGCATCAGCGGCAGGTCTTCGCTGTCGTGGTGGCCGTCGCCCACCTGGGGGCGGTCGCCGAGTGAGATGGCCAGCAGGGCGCTGCCGAGGTCGTCGACGAGCTGTCGCCGCTGCGGGGCGGGGCTCTTGTCGATCAGCCGCGCCATCACCGCCAACCGGTCGGCGCACAGTCTTTCGCTGGCCTCGACCACCGCGTCGTGGCGGTCGGCGGACAGAACCCAGGTGCTGACCATGTGCGACAGGGTCAGGCCGACCAGCAGGACGACCATGGTTCGGCCGGCGATGGAATCGGGAAGGATCGAGCGCATGGCCCAGGGGCTCTCCAGTGGCTCCGGTTACATAACTTTACACGCAATTGTCCGAGACGGGAGCTATACAGGATCAGGCAAGAATTCAAGCGGAAGGACGGACGATGCGGCGCAAGATACTGATGCTCGGCGTGGTGACGATTCTGGCGGCCGGTCCGGCCCTGGCCGATCCCAAGGATTACCGGTTCGAGGCGGTGGAAGCCCAGGTCGCGGTGTCGCCCACCGCCCCGCTGGCGGTGCGGCTGATCCACATCCCCACCAACAAGCCGGTGCCCGGCGCCGTCATCTTTCAAAGCCGGCTGGAAATGCCCATGGGCAGCATGGCGCCCATGCCGACCACCCTTACCGCCCAGCCGGCCGACGGCAAGGGCGTCTATCCCTTCGTCGCCGACGTCTCCATGGCGGGGCCGTGGGTGCTGGTCCTGGCCGCCAAGGTCCAGGGCGAGACCGGCACCGTCACCGGCTCGGTTCCCCTGGTCGCCGCCAAGGCCGAGCATGTCCACAGTCATTAGGACGCTGACGCTGGCGCTCGGCCTGCTCCTGGCCGGTCCCGCCTGGGCGCAGCACGAGCATCATCATGGCGCCCAGCCCGAGGCGGCGGGGGCGGTGGGGGCCACTGTCGAGGAACTGATCGCCATCGCCCGGACCATGAGCCCGGAGGTGCAGATCTCGGCGCTGGAGGCCGACGCCGCCCTGGCCAAGGTGGACGGCGCCGGGTCGCTGGCCGATCCCAAGGTGTCGCTGTCCATCGAGGATTGGAGCGCCAACCGCAACGGCGGCAGCTTCCCGTCCAATCCCGCCTCCAACACCACCAAGAAGCTGAAGCTGTCGCAGGAGCTGCCGTTCTGGGGCAAGCGCGACCTCAAGCGCGAGATCGCGGCCGCCGGCGCCCGCAAGGCCGCCATCCTCAAGCGGCAGGTGGAGAACGAACTGGTCGCCAAGGTCAAGGTGGCCTATGCCGAATACCATTCGGCCCATCTCGCCTCCGACGTCGCCCGCGACCTGCGCTCGCGTCTCGACACCCTGGCCCGGCTGGCCCGTGCCCGCTATGGCCAAGCCCTGGGCAAGCAGCAGGACGTCACCCGCGCCGAGGTGGAGAAATCGGTGCTGGAGACCGAGATCATCCGCATGGATGCCGAACGCCGCAAGGCCCGGGTCAAGATCAACCGTTTGCTGGCGCGCGTCCTCGACGCCCCCCTGGTGGAGGCGCCGGCCCCGCGCGTCCTTCCCGCCATGGCGGCGCTGGATCTGGCGGCGCTGACCGAGCGGGCGCAAAGCGCCAATCCCGAGATCGCGGCGCAGTTGGCGGCCATCGATGGCGCCGACAAGTCCCGCGATCTGGCCGAGAAAAGCTGGTATCCCGATTTCGAGGTCGGGGTCACCTCGGTCAAGCGCGATGGCGAATGGCGGGGCTACGAGGCCATGCTCAGCATGAACGTGCCGCTGCAATGGGACCTGCGCACCTCCGATATCGGCGAGGCCAAGGCCATGGCGGCGGCGGCCCGCACCAGGCGCGAACTGCGGGCGCTGGAGCTGGGCAACGAGGTCGCCGACGCCTGGATCAGCCTGAAATCGGCGCGCGAGGTGGAAACCCTGCTGCGTGAAACCCAACTGCCCCAGGCCGAGATCGGCTTCCAGGCCTCGGCCAAGGGCTACGAGCTGGGCCGCGCCGACCTGCTGGACGTGTTGCAGACCGAGCAGCAATTGTGGAAGTCCAATATCGAGCTGATCAAGGTGCTGTTCGACCAGCAGATTCGGCTGGCCGAGCTGGAAAAGCTGGTGGGGGGCGACCTGTGAGCGCGCGCGCTTTCATCCTGGGCGGCGCGGCGGCAGCGGTGGCGCTGGGCGGCGGTTATTGGCTGGGCAGGAACGCGCCGCCGCCGGTGGCCGAATCCCATGCCGGCCACGAACTCCCCGCCCAGGTGGCGGCGCAGGTCGCCAAGGAACGCCAGATCCTCTTCTACCAGCATCCCGACGGCGGCGCCGACTATTCGCCGGTGCCGAAGAAGGACGCCAAGGGCCGCGACTACACCCCGGTCTATGCCGATCCCGAGCCCGAGGCCGCTCCATCCAAGCCGGCGGCCAAGGGGAAGATCCTCTATTACCGCAATCCCATGGGCCTCGCCGACACCTCGCCGGTTCCCAAGAAGGACGGCATGGGGATGGATTACGTGCCGGTCTACGAGGGCGACGACGACGGCGGGGTCCTCAACGTCAGCCAGGACAAGGTCCAGAAGCTGGGCGTCCGCACCGAGGCGGCGCGCCTGACCACGCTGACCCGCTCCATCCGCGCCGTCGGCACCGTCCAGGTGGACGAGCGCAACCTGCATATCGTGACCGCCAAGTTCGAGGGCTATATCGAGCGGCTCAACATCAACCAGACCGGTCAGTCGGTGAGTCGCGGCCAGTCGCTGATGGAGGTCTACAGCCCCGATCTGGTGCTGGCGCAGCAGGAGTTCCTGCTGGCGGCCAAGGGGGCGGCCACCCTGGAGACCGCCAGCCCGGAGGCCCGCGATTCCGCCCGCAGCCTCGCCGACGGCGCCCTGGCCCGGCTGAAGAACTGGGACATTCCCGCCGCTCAGATCGAGCGGCTGCGCCGGGGCGGCGACGTCAGCCGCACCCTGTCGCTGGCCTCGCCCGCCTCGGGGGTGGTGCTGGACAAGCGGGCGATCCAGGGCATGCGCTTCATGCCGGGCGAGATGCTGTACCAGATCGCCGACCTGTCCTCGGTCTGGGTGGTGGCCGAGGTGTTCGAGCAGGACCTGGCCATGGTCACCCTGGGCCAGACCGCCAAGGTCAGCTTCAGCGCCCTGCCGGGGATGAGCTTCACCGGCAAGGTCACCTTCCTCTATCCCACCGTGACGCCCGAGACCCGCACCGCCAAGGTGCGCATCGAGCTGCCCAACCATGACGGCCATCTGAAGCCGGCGCTGTACGGCACCGTCGAGCTGGCGGCGCCGCTGGCCGGGCGGCCGGTGGTGGCGGTGCCGGATTCGGCGGTGCTGGACAGCGGCACAAGGCAAGTGGTGCTGGTGGAACGCGGCGAGGGCCGCTTCGAGCCGCGCGAAGTCAAGCTGGGGGCACGGGCGGGCGGGCTGGTCGAGATCCAGGACGGGCTGGCTGAGGGCGAGAAGGTGGTGGTGAAGGCCAACTTCCTGATCGACGCCGAGAGCAACCTGCGCGCCGCGCTTCAAAGCTTCCAGGGCAAGTGATGAGTGACCGACACCTCTTCGACAGAGCCCTCGCCCGCTTGCGGGAGAGGGTGGCGAGCATGGCGAGCCGGGTGAGGGCTCGTCTGCCTGAACAAAGAAGCCCCCTCACCCTCCCACCGCTTCGCGGCGGGCCCCTCCCTCTCCCGCAAGCGGGCGAGGGGCTAAAATCATGATCGCCGCCGTCATCCGCTGGTCGGCCAAGAACGTCTTCCTGGTCCTGCTGGCCACCGCCTTCATCGTAGGCGCCGGGGTGGTGGCGGTGAAACGGCTGCCGCTGGACGCGCTGCCCGACCTGTCCGACGTCCAGGTCATCCTCTACACCGAATATTCCGGTCAGGCGCCGCAGGTGGTGGAGGATCAGGTCACCTATCCGCTGGCCACCGCCATGCTGAGCGTGCCCCGCTCCAAGACCGTGCGCGGCTTCTCGTTCTTCGGCGTCAGCTTCGTCTACATCATCTTCGAGGACGGCACCGACATCTACTGGGCGCGCAGCCGGGTGCTGGAATATCTCTCCTTCGCCGCCAAGCGGCTGCCGCCCGGCATCTCGCCGTCGCTGGGTCCCGACGCCACCGGGGTGGGCTGGGTCTACCAGTATGTGGTGCTGGCCAAGGAGCGGTCGCTGGCCGAGCTGCGCACGGTGCAGGACTGGTATCTGCGCTACCAACTGGCCAAGGCCGAGGGTGTCGCCGAGGTCGCCTCCGTCGGCGGCTTCGTCCAGCAGTATCAGGTGGTGGTCGATCCCCAGCGGCTGCAGGCCTACAACATCCCGCTGGCCAAGGTCACCGACACCATCCGCAAGAGCAACATCGACGTCGGCGGCCGGGTGGTGGAACTGGCGGAGACCGAGTTCGTGGTGCGCGGTCGCGGCTATCTGCGCGGTGTCGGCGACATCGAGCAACTGGTGCTGAAGTCGGAGAAGGGCACGCCGGTCCTGCTGCGCGACGTCGCCCGGGTCGAGTTGGGTCCCGACGAGCGGCGCGGCCTGACCGAGCTGGACGGCGAGGGCGAGGTGGTCAGCGGCATCGTCCTCCAGCGTTTCGGCCAGAACGCGCTCGACGTGATCGAGCGCACCAAGGCCAAGATCGCCGAGATCACCCCCGGCCTGCCCGAGGGCGTGACCATCAAGGCGGTCTACGACCGCTCCGACCTGATCCTGCGCGCCGTCGCCACCCTCAAGCACACCCTGATCGAGGAAAGCCTGATCGTCGCCGCCGTCTGCGTGGTGTTCCTGCTCCATCTGCGTTCGGCCCTGGTGGCCATCATCATGCTGCCGGTGGGGGTTTTGATCGCCGCCATCGTCATGGAAGCGCTGGGCATGACGTCCAACATCATGAGCCTGGGTGGCGTCGCCATCGCGGTGGGGGCCATGGTGGACGCCGCCATCGTCATGATCGAGAACGCCCACAAGCATCTGGAGCGCATGAAGCCGGGCGACTCGCGCGCCGAGGCGCTGATCGCCGCCGCCATCGAGGTGGGGCCGAGCCTGTTCTTCGGCCTGCTGATCATCACCGTGTCGTTCCTGCCGGTGTTCACCCTGGAGGCGCAGGAGGGCCGGCTGTTCAAGCCGCTGGCCTTCACCAAGACCTTCTCCATGGCCGGGGCGGCGATCCTGTCGGTGACGCTGGTGCCGGTGCTGATGATGCTGTTCGTGCGCGGCAAGATCGTCCCCGAGCACAAGAACCCCATCAACCGCGTGCTGATCTGGCTGTATCGGCCGCTGATCACCGGCGTGCTCCGGACCAAGATCGTCACCATCGCCGTGGCTCTCGTCGTCCTGGCCGTGTCTTGGTACCCGCTCTCAAAGCTGGGCGCCGAGTTCATGCCGACGCTGAACGAGGGCACCTTGCTCTATATGCCGACCACCCTGCCGGGCCTGTCCATCACCAAGGCGGCGGAGCTGTTGCAGACCCAGGACAAGATCATCAAGAGCTTCCCCGAGGTGGAGTCGGTGTGGGGCAAGGCCGGCCGCGCCGGCACCGCCACCGATCCGGCGCCGACCGAGATGTTCGAGACGGTGATCAACCTCAAGCCGGAGGAGCAGTGGCGCCCCGGCCTGACCATCGACGGGCTGATCGCCGAGCTGGACAAGGCGTTGCAGATGCCGGGCGTGTCCAACGCCTGGACCATGCCGCTGCGCGCCCGTATCGACATGCTGTCCACCGGCATCCGCACCCCCATCGGCATCAAGGTGTTCGGCAAGGACCTGGACGAGATGGAGCGTTTGGCTCGCCAGATCGAGGCGGTGGTGCGCACCGTGCCCGGCACCACGTCTGCTTACGCGGAACGTATCGGCGGCGGCTTCTACCTCAACATCGAGCCTGACCGCGCCCAGTTGGCCCGTTACGGCATCACCATCGGCGACCTCCAGGAGGTGATCCTGACGGCGCTGGGCGGCGAGACCGTCACCACCACGGTGGAGGGGCGCGAGCGCTTCTCGGTCAACGTCCGCTATCCCCGCGCCTTCCGCAGCGACCCCCAGGCCATCGCGGAACGGGTGCTGGTCTCGGGCATGGACGGGATCCTGGTGCCGCTGGGGCAACTGGCCAAGGTGCGGCTGTCCAAGGGCCCCGCCGGCATCCGCACCGAGAACGCCCTGCTGTCGGCCTATATCTACGTGGACATCCGCGACCGCGACATCGGCGGCTATGTGGCCGAGGCGCGGCGGGCGGTGGAGTCCGAGGTCAAGATGCCCCCCGGCTATTTCGTCGCCTGGTCGGGCCAGTTCGAATACATGGAACGCGCCATCGAGAAGCTGAAGCTGGTGGTGCCGCTGACCGTCGCCATCATCTTCCTGCTGCTCTACCTCAACTTCAAGCGGGTGACCGAGACCCTGGTCGTCATGCTGTCGCTGCCCTTCGCCCTGGTGGGCGGGCTGTGGCTGCAATGGCTGCTCGGCTACAATATGAGCGTGGCGGTGGCGGTTGGCTACATCGCCCTGGCCGGCGTCGCCGCCGAGACCGGGGTGGTGATGCTGATCTATCTCGACCACGCCCTGACCGCGCTCAAGGCCAAGCGCGCCGCCGACGGGCAGGCCTTCACCCGCGCCGACCTGTATCAGGCGATCATGGAGGGCGCGGTGGAGCGGGTGCGGCCCAAGATGATGACGGTGGTGGCCATCATGGCCGGCCTGCTGCCCATCATGTGGAGTACCGGCACCGGATCCGAGGTCATGCGCCGCATCGCCATGCCCATGGTCGGCGGCATGGTGTCGTCCACCGTCCTGACCCTGATCGTCATCCCGGCGCTCTACGCCCTGATCAAGCAGCGGGGCGTGGTGGTGGAGAGGGCTCTCCCCTCTGATCCGGCTTGATAGGGACGCTGCGGTCTCCGGGCTGAGTGGTTTCCGAGGCTGCCGCCGCCGGTTCGCCGGTGGTTAGACTACGACGGACCAGACCTGATGACGGGGGGGACCATCAGCATCGGCCAACCGATCAACAATGGGAGGCCCCGCCGTGACAACCCCGTTCCGTCAGCCCATCGTGGCGATGGCCTTGTTCGCGCTGTTCATGATCCCAAGCGCGGCGCCTGCCGCGGAAGGGCCCGATGCCCCCGCTTGCCAGACGCAACTCGACGACCTCAATTCATACGTGACGGGAGAAGCGAGGGGCGACATGTCGAGGCTGGGGCAGGGGCCGGTCAAACTTGGAAACGGCGAATGGTATCCGGCTTCCGAGGTTGATTCCATCCGGCAGGAATTGCATCGGGCGGAAAGGCTTTGCCACAAAGGGCGGGTCTACGAGGCCGCCACCGAGATGGGTTACATTCGACGCCATTTCCATTTGGCCGCATTCCCCCAAGCCCGATCTGAACAGTCGTCGAACTCCGTAAGGTGACGCCTGTTCCCTGCGACGCAGGGGCGGGGAGGCTATTCCGCCCGCCGCCGGCATGTGCTAAGCCCTTCCCCCATTCATGGGGGAAATGGCGCCGATGGGGATGCGTGGAGGACGGCCAAGCGGGCGACGGGCCGCGATTCTGGCGGCGGTGATGCTGTCGGGGGGAGGAGCCGTGGCCGCCGAGGCGCCCAAGATCTATCCCGACCAGTCCTTCGTCGATACCCGCTATATGAGCCGCCAGGCCGGCCAGGACGTGCCGCCGCTGATGCTGCTGGGTGATCTGCCGGTGGCCGAGCCGTTCCTGCCGGCCAAGACGCCGTGGCCGACCGAGTTCGCCGCCGCCCGTAAATCCGTCGCCGCCGACAAGGCCGTGGTCGCCACCGGCGGCTACCAGGGCAACGGCGCCGTGGGCACCGAGGCATTGCTGGCCACCCAGGAGATCGACGCGTCGTCGCTGTGGGGAGGGGCGCGTCACGACCATATCCTGCCCTACCAGGATGGCGGCGGTCAGCGGGTCAATTACGGCTACGACCGCCTCAACACCCAGTTGGCGGGCAATCTGCGCCTTTCGCCGGACAGCCGGCTGTCGGCCTTCGCCATGCGCGACGGCTTTTCCAATCTGCGGCTGCCCGGTTACGGCCTCGACAGTCCGAGGATGGACCGCTATCTCGCCTCCTCGGTGCTGGAGCATGCCCCCAAGGAGTCCGGCCTGGACCGGCTGGAAGCGGGGGTGGTGTTCGACGCGCTGAGCTATGACGCCGACAATGTGACGCTGCGTGATCGCGGCTCCATGGGGCTGAGCTATTCCGGCCTGTGGACCACCACTCGCGGTCTGGTGCGGGGCGGGTTCACCACCGGGGCCTGGCGCAACAGCGTGACCCTCGACGCCGGCCTGCTCAACTACAACGTGGACGTGGACGCGCTGTATCCGGCCCAGGGGGTGGCCAGCTACCGGTTGCCCGACGTCCACACCCTGCAGGGCGGGCTGACCCTGGCCACCACCACCGCCTTGGGCAAAGGCGAGGCGCTCAGCGCCGGGCTGCGCCTGGACGGCATTCACAGCGAGGCGGTCAAGCGCAATTCCCTGCCGCCGGTGACCGGCACCGGCGCGGCGGCCTTCGCGGTGACGCCCCAGCATCTGTGGAACACCTATTACGGCGCCGGCACCGATTCCAGCCCGACCAACCTCAATATCAGCGCCCGGCTGCAACTGAGCCACGACCTGGAGGACGGCAGCGGCCAAGTCTACGCCGACCTGCGCCGCGCCGTCCGCAGCCCCGATCCCGGCGAGCGCTTCTATGCCACGTCGGGGCCGGCCGCGCTGATTCAGGTGGGCAACCCGCAATTGTCGCCCGAGGCGCATCATCGCTTCGAACTGGGGGGGCGCAAGGATTTCGACGGGTTCAAGGACAGCTTCGCCGCGGCCAATCCGGCGGGGTCGGGACGGGTGGTCGCCACCGTCTATGCCGACCGAGTGGTGGACTTCATCTCCGCCGACCGGGCGCGCGGCCAGCCCGGCATCCTGATGTCGGACAAGGCCATCATCTATCGCAACGTCGACGCCACTCTGACCGGAATCGGCCTGGACGGCTGGTGGAGCCTGGCGCCGGGCTGGGAGGCGCGCGGCCGCCTCGGCTGGACCCGGGGCCAGAACCTGACCGATCACCGTCCGCTCTATCAGGTGCCGCCGCTGGATGGCGAGGCGGTGATCGAGCATCGCCGCGAAGTGGCGCCCGACACCGTCGTCTCGCTGGGAGCGCGGCTCAGCTTCGCCGCCACCCAGAACCGCGTCGACGCCTCCACCGCCACCGGCTCCGGCGAGGACACCACCGGCGCCACCGCCGGCTGGGCGCTGCTCGACTTTTTCCTGGGAGCGACGCTGGGGGACCGCCTGACGGTCACCGGCGGCGTCGCCAACGTGCTGGACAAGCGCTATCACCTCCACGTCGATCCCCTGCCGCAAAGCCCGGTCACCCGCTTTCAGGAAGCGCCGGGGCGCAGCCTGTTCGTCATGACGACGGTCAGCTTCTAATCGGGCTCGGTCAGACGGCCGACCAGACGCATGATCGTGGTGGGGTGCACCCCCATTTCGCGGGCGATGGCGGCATGGGTCCGGCCCGAGGCGATCTCGTCGCGGACGGCCCGGGCGGTGGTTTCGTCCAGCTTGCGCGGCCGGCCGGGAGCGGCGCCGCGCTGCTCCGCCTCGCGCAGGCCGGCGGCGCGGCGGGCGGCCAGGACGCGGCGCTCGTACTCGGCCATGGCCGCCAGCACGTTGCGGGCGGCGGGAACGGAGGAGTCCATCTGCTCGGCCACCAGCCGCAGGGTGGCGCCCCGGGCGTGGACCCGCCGCGCCACGGCGATCAGGTCGGCGATGGAGGCGGCGAGGTGGTCGATGGAGGGCGAGACCAGGATGTCGCCGTTGGCAAGGTCGGCGATCAGGCGACGGCGGGCCTCCCGCGATCCGGGCGGGTCCGACTCGATGCGCAGGCAGCGGGCGGCGCGCAGGCTGGCGGTCGGCGACGGCTTGCCCGCGTCCTCCGGTTCCATCGTCCTGAAATAGCCGACAATCATTCCGCTTTACCGATCCATCCAGAAGAGCCTGGGCCGTCCCTTCGCCGTCATGCCCGTGCTCGTCACGGGTATCCACGCGGTGCCACCGAGCGCATTGCTGCGGATGGCTTTCCGGCCACGTCATCCCGGATGGACATGGATTTTTTACCACCAAGGCACCAAGGACACCAAGAGAACGGAGCGGCCGCATCGCTTCACGTTCCATCGACGCCTTGAGCAATTTTATTGCCCCGTTGCGCGGACGGAAGACGAAACGGCGCCACCCGGGAGACCTCTTAGTGTCCTTGGTGCCTTGGTGGTGAATAACAACGCCAGCCCCAAATCAACCGCACGATTTAAACCGGACAGAAGTGGAACACGTCCGGCCATGACGGAGAAAGGGCCGTGCGCCAAGGCAGTTATCCCCGCTTTGCCCCTTTTGTCCACATATTTCGCTGGGTATTTACGCACGGATGAGCGGGCCATCCTGCCCATGGGGCCTTGCAAACCAAGGGGCGAATTTGCTCGTTTTTTCTAAATTGCACGGTGGTTATGCAGGTTGAACAGCGGTGGTGATCGTCAGGATCGTCATCCGTGCAGGGACGAAACATCCACAGGCCGGGCAAAGCCATATACCGACCGGTCAGTCAGAGTCAGGCTTGCCCCGGCGCAGGGATTTGACCTCCGCCCGCCGGCCCTTTCCCTCCAGCCGGCGCTCCTTGGAGCCCTTGGTCGGCTTGGTCGGTTTGCGCTTGGGGGGAGGCGGCTTGGCGGCCTCGCGGATCAGCTCCACCAGCTTGGCCAGCGCGTCGGCGCGGTTGCGCTCCTGGCTGCGAT
Source organism: uncultured Magnetospirillum sp. (assembly GCF_903853455.1). Taxonomy (GTDB): domain Bacteria; phylum Pseudomonadota; class Alphaproteobacteria; order Rhodospirillales; family Magnetospirillaceae; genus Phaeospirillum. Next base: position 20,382 of record NZ_CAINTR010000144.1, on the reverse strand, counting down.
GGGCCTGGGCGGTGATGACGATGACGCCGTCCAGGGTCAGGCGGCTTCCCGCCAGCTTCTGCAGCCGCACGCTGACATCGTCGGGCAGCGACGGCGAGCGGCGGGCGTCGAAGCGCAACTGGACCGCCGTCTCCACCTTGTTGACGTTCTGGCCCCCCGGTCCCGAGGCGCGGATGAAGCTCTCCTCGATTTCCTTCTCGTCGAGGGAGACGCGGTGGGTGATCTGGATCATGGGAAGCTTATATCGACAGATCAGCTCCCTGAGCCACACTTCTAATTAAGTGATCGGCAGCGATAGCGTGAATCGATGTACTCAGGTTCCGAGCCGATGCGTTTAGCCGCAATCAATTCCTTTGCGACCTTGAGGTCTCTCTCTTTTAAGGTCGAACTCGATAAAAAGATAAAGGGCGGCAGCGCAAATACGTGTTGACTGAAGTCGCGAACGTAAATGCCACCAGCCTCTGCCGTTAGGAATTCCTGCTTATTAGGTGACAGCAGGTCCGCCCTATAAGTAATATCGTATTTTCCTGCGGGCAAGCAAAATACATAGAATTGTCCTTCGAAGAACCCCTTCTTCATGGACATTTCGCCATTAATGCGAAGGGAAACCTCATCCGCTTTGTTGGTAGACTCTGTTGACACCAAGTAAAGAAGTGCCATTTCTGGCTGTGGCTTCATTTGCCGTGCGGCACTCTCCACTTCGTAGAGATTTTTCAAGGTCTCGGGTGGCGGCGCGGATGTGCACGCGCCCATAAGGAAAGCGGCCAGAGGAGCGATGTTTCTGAGCTTCATGGGACATCACGTAAAAAGATTACATTCAACATTTTTATACAGCTAAATAGATTGGGAACAAAGCGATAATGCCGCAATTCGATCCAGGGTCCGAAGGCTGATCTAGCTATGGCGTCTCCACCTTGTTGACGTTCTGGCCGCCGGGACCCGAGGCGCGGATGAAATTCTCCTCGATTTCCTTCTCGTCGAGGGCGATGCGCTGCGTGATCTGGATCATGACGCGGCGTCCCTGCGGTCGGCCAGAATCCGTTCCACCGCGTCCAGGGTGGGGGTGACGCTCTCCGGCCGGTTGCCGCCTTGGTAGAACCAGGAGAACCAGTCGATGGTGACGCGGTCGAACAGGGCGGCGGCGGTCACGCCGATCCCCGCCGCCCGCATGGCCGCGATGATGGTCGCGATCCGCTCGGGCAGCCGGTAGGCGTCGTCTCTGGGCATGGCGGCGCGGCGGCGGGTTTTCTGGAAGCTGAGGATCAGGTCGGCCTTGGGGGCTTGGCGCATGGTGGTCTCGGTCAGTGACGGGGCCGAGCGGGTCATGGGGGCGGCGGTGACCAGGGTGAAGCCGGCCGTGCGGCAGGCCGTCATCAGGGCGTCCCAGACCGCCGGGGTCTTGTTGGCGAAGGTCACCGTCATCCAGCGCTCCGGGCGCAGCACCCGCGCCGCCTCGGCGAACACCGCGTCCAGGCCGGCGGCGTAGTGGCCGGCGGACAGGTTGCGGACGGGGTTGAAGGCGATCTCGCGCTCCAGCGCCGCCTCGGCGCCCAGCCACAGATTCCACAAGGTGGACAACTCGCCGTACTGGATGCCCTCGCCGCCATAGGGCGGATCGGTGAAGATATAGTCCACGCTGAGGTCGGGCAGCGGCAGGCTGCGGCTGTCACCCTGGCGGATATCCGCCGGGTGGGTGACCGGCTGCTGGGCCAGATCGACCAGTCCGGCCAGACTCTTGCCGGCCCGGTTCTCGAAGTACCACAGCGGATTGAGCTCCTGCCATGTGTCCGGCAGCCAGTAGCTATTGATCTTCCAGCTGGGGCCGCCGCCGGCGCCCGAGGAATCGGCGATCATGCGGGTGAACTGGGCCAGACTGGCGGTCAGGGTCAGCGACAGCCAGGCGTGGAGGTCGGGCCGGTCGCGGAAGCTCTGGATCTCCGCCCAGATCGCCCCGGCGATGCGGTAATTGCGCGGGGTGAACAGGTCGCTCCAGCGCCGGATGCCGCCGTGGCGCTTCAGCTTGCGCATCTCCCAGCCGAACAGGATGTCGGCGTCGGGGGTGCCGGGGACCGGTTCCACCGCCAGCGCCGCCAGCGCCCTGTCGGCGTCGGTCGGCGGCACCGCGCTGGATTTGCGGGTGCAGGGGCAGCGGTAGCGCACCGCCAGCAGGCGGTCCCGGTCATAGCCGAAGCTGCGCACCGCCACGGCGCGACCGCAGTCGCGGCAGGTGGTGGAGAACAGGGCGCGGATCTCTGGCTCCACCCGCTGGAGGATGGCGGCGGCGGCGCATTTGAAGTCCGATGGTTCCGGCGGGGCGGCCAGGGCGCGGCCCAGCGCCACCGCGAAGGGGTTGAAGTCGACTCCCACCGCCCGCCGCCCCAGCAGGGCCGCCTCAATGGGGGTGACGCCGCTGCCGCAGAACGGGTCGAGCACGGTCTCGCCGGGATGGGAGAAATACTGGACATAGGACCGCACCACGTTGGCCGGTTTCTTGCCCCAATATTTGTGGACGTTGTGGCGCGGCGGCCAGGTCTCGGCTTCCAGCAGGCCCAGCTCGGCCTCGATGCCGTCGCGGCCGAGGCCGGCGATGTCGCGGGGGGGAATCAGCGGGCCTTGCGGGAATAGCCGTCGACGATGACGACCACCGCGCCGCACAGCGCCACCGCCGGAATCAGCAGGCCGAAGAAGGTCATCAGCACCGACACCGCCACCGCCAGGGGCGGGGCGGCCAAGGCGGGATCGGCGCCGGCCTTGTCCATCTTGTCGCCGACCAGGGCGATGGTGGCCAGCACCGACAGCACCAGGCTGATCGCGCAGCCGATGCCGAACCATTTCCATGCCGGGGAGGGCTTCTTCATGCTGTGACGGTCCTTGATCCGATGGTCGGCGGAGTTTGGCCGAGTCGGAGGCCGCAGTCTACAGCGGAGGGGGCTTAGGCGTTGCCGAACGAGCGGGTCAGGATGTCCTGCAACTGCCGGCCGTTGACCGGCTTGTGCAGAACCGGCATGCCCGACGCCAGCGCCTTGCGCAGCCCCTCGACGGTGACGGTGGTGTCGCCGGTCACCACCACGCCGGGGATCTCCAGGCCGAAGGCCTGGCGCAGGCGGTCGATGGCCTCGACGCCGGTCTGGCCGTCGCGCAGGCGGAAATCGGCCAGGATGAAGCCGGGCGCGTTGGCTTCCTCGGCCAGGGTCTCGATCGCCTCTTCCACCGTCTGGGCGGCGACGACGTGATAGTCCCAGCTTTCGAACAGCATCTGGTACCCGGCCAGCACGATGGCTTCGTCCTCAATGACGACGACCACCCGCTGGGCCGCGCCCGTCGAGGGGTGCTCTGATATCTCGTGACCGGCCAGAACCATTACGATAAGCCCATCCTTCAGCCCCGTCCCCATCATGCCGCATTGCCACCATATAGGGAAGCGGCCGGGCGTCATACCGGTCTATGCATAAGGCTGGTGGAAGGCGGGGTTGCTTTGGCCGGCGGAATTGTCCTTTACTTCAGCTTCGTGAAATTTCCGGGCCAGAGAGAAAGCCGATCCGATGACCGACACCATTGTTCTGCCGTCCCAGGGCGCCCTGACCGAGAGCGACATCGATCCCACGCTCGACCTGCATGCCGAGATCGACCGCCTGCGCAAGGAGCGCAACGCGGTGATCCTGGCCCATTACTACCAGGATGGGGAGATCCAGGACCTGGCGGATTTCGTCGGCGATTCGCTGGACCTGTCGCGCAAGGCCGCCGCCACCGACGCCGACATGATCGTGTTCTGCGGCGTGCGCTTCATGGGCGAGGTGGCCAAGATCCTGTCGCCGTCCAAGCTGGTGGTGATCCCCGACGCCGCCGCCGGCTGTTCGCTGGAGGAAGCCTGCCAGCCCGAGGCGTTCAAGGCCTTCCGCGACGCTCACCCCGACCATCTCGCCGTCACCTACATCAACTGTTCGGCCGAGGTCAAAGCGCTGTCCGACGTGATCGTCACCTCGTCCAACGCCGAGACCATCATCCGCCAACTGCCGGCCGACCGGCCGATCCTGTTCGCGCCCGACCGGCATTTGGGGGCCTATATGCAGAAGAAGACCGGCCGCGACATGACCCTGTGGCCGGGCAGCTGCATCATCCACGAGCAGTTTTCCGAAAAGGAACTGGTCAAGCTGAAGGTGCGCCATCCCCAGGCCCTGGTGGCGGCCCATCCCGAATGCCCCGACAGCATCCTGACCCATGCCGACCAGGTGGGCTCGACCCGGGCCATCCTGGACTTCGTGCTGGCCTCGGAGGCCTCGGAGTTCATCATCGCCACCGAGCAGCACATCATCCACCAGATGAGCAAGGCGGCGCCGCACAAGACCTTCATTCCGGCGCCGGGCGCCGACGGCGGCTGTTCGTGCTCCAACTGCCCGTTCATGGCGCTCAACACCCTGGAGAAGATCTATCTCTGCCTCAAGAACGACGCGCCGGCCATCACCGTGCCGGAGGAGCTGCGCCTCGCCGCCCTGAAACCGCTGGAGCGCATGCTGGAGATGAGCAAGTCGGTCCCCATGTCGGGAGCTGCGGTGAATGCGGCCTGAGCTGGATCTTGACGACGCAAGGCGGGTGATCGCCGCCGCATTGGCCGAGGATACCGGGTCCGACAAGGGGGGCGAAGGCGACGACGTCACCTCGTCGACGGTGATTCCGGCCGAACTGCACTTCAAGGGCGTCATGCAGGCCCGCCACGCCATGGTGGTGGCGGGGATGCCGGTGGCGGCGGAAGTGTTCCGCATGGTGGTGCCCGAGGCCCGCTTCACTCCCAAAGTCGCCGACGGCGACCGGGTGGAGGCGGGAACCGTGCTGGCCGAGATGGAGGGGCCGGCGCGCGGCTTGCTTACCGCCGAGCGCACCGCTCTCAACCTGCTGCAACTGCTGTCGGGCATCGCCACCCTGACCCGGTCCTATGTGGAGCGGATCGAGGGCACCGGCTGCACCCTGCTCGACACCCGCAAGACCATTCCGGGCTTGCGGCGGCTGTCCAAATACGCCAGCCGCTGCGGCGGGGCGAAAAACCATCGCATGGGCCTTTACGACGGCGTGCTGATCAAGGACAACCACATCGCCGTCTGCGGCGGGGTGGGGGCGGCGGTGCGCCGCGCCAAGGCGGCCGGCCGGCCCAATGTGGAGGCCGAGTGCGACACCTTGGAGCAGGTGGCCGAGGCGGTGGCGGCCGGCGCCGACATCGTGCTGCTGGACAACATGCCGCCCGCGATCCTGCGCCATGCGGTGGCCATCGTGGCCGGACGCTGCAAGACCGAGGCCTCGGGCGGGGTGACCCTGGACACCATTCGCGGCATCGCCGAGACCGGGGTCGATTTCGTCTCGGTCGGTCGGATTACTCAGTCGGCCCCGGCGGTCGATATCGGTTTGGATTGGAGTTGAGACGAAATGGCTAAGCTGAAGCCGCTCTACGACCTGCTGGTGATCGGCTCCGGCGCCGCCGGGTTGTCGGTGGCGCTGGGGGTGTTGGCGCAGCATCCGACGGCGCGGGTGGCGGTCCTGGCCAAGAACGAATTGTCGGAGGGCAGCACCCGCTATGCCCAGGGCGGCATCGCCGCCGTGCTCGACGCAGCCGATTCCACCGAGGCCCATATCGCCGACACCCTGGACGCCGGCGCCGGCATCTGCGTCGAGCCGGCGGTGCGCGCCGTGGTCGAGGGCGCTCCCGAGGCCATCCGGTGGCTGGTGGCCAACGGCGTGATCTTCGACCAGGAGGAGGGGGAGCTTCACCTCACCCGCGAGGGCGGCCATTCCCACCGCCGTATCGTCCACTCCGCCGACGCCACCGGCAAGGTGGTGCAGGCCTCCCTGGAGGCCCGCATCCGCGCCAGCGGTGCCGAGTTGTTCGAGCACCACAACGCCATCGACCTGATCCGTGAAAAACTGCCCCAGGGGCGCCAGGGCCGCTGCGTCGGCGCCTATGGCCTGGATCGCCGCGACGGCAGGGTCAAGCTGTTCCCGGCCCGCAGCGTGGTGCTGGCCACCGGCGGCGCCTCGCGCGTCTATCTCTACTCCTCCAATCCCGACGGCTCCACCGGCGACGGCATCGCCATGGCCTGGCGTGCCGGCTGTCGCGTCGCCAACATGGAGTTCAGCCAGTTCCATCCCACCTGCCTGTTCCATCCCAGGGCCAAGTCGTTCCTGGTGACCGAGGCGGTGCGGGGCGAGGGCGGGCTGCTGCTGCGGCCCGACGGCACCCGCTTCATGGACGAGTACGATCCGCGCGGCGAACTGGCCCCGCGCGACATCGTGGCCCGCGCCATCGACGACGTCATGAAGCGGCTGGGCTGCGAGTGCATCTATCTCGACATCAGCCACAAGCCGGCCGAGTTCATCACCCACCACTTTCCCACCGTCCATGCCGAGGCGCTGAAATTCGGCATCGACATGACCAAGGAGCCGCTGCCGGTGGTGCCGGCGGCCCACTACACCTGCGGGGGCGTGCTGACCGACCTGGCCGGGCGCACCGATGTGGAGAACCTCTACGCCGTCGGCGAAGTGGCCTTCACCGGCCTGCACGGCGCCAACCGCATGGCGTCGAACTCGCTGCTGGAATGCCTGGTGTTGGGGGCGGCCGCCAGCCGCGACATCTGCGCCAAGTTCGGCGCCATCGCCGATACTCCCGAACTGGCGCCGTGGGACGAGACCTGGGTCACCGATTCCGACGAGGAGGTGGTGGTCGCCCATAACTGGGACGAGCTGCGGCGTTTCATGTGGGACTATGTGGGCATCGTGCGCTCCAACAAGCGTCTGGAGCGGGCCAAGCACCGGGTCAAGCTGCTGCGCGAGGAAATCGACGAGTATTACGGCAGCTTCCGCGTCACCAACGACCTGCTGGAACTGCGCAACCTGTCGCTGGTGGCCGACCTGATCATCCGCTCCGCCCTGGCCCGGCGCGAGAGCCGGGGCTTGCATTACACCATCGATTTTCCCACTCTCGATACGGTGGCGCCGCCGCAGAACACCATCCTGGTGCCCAAGACCTTCTCCGTCCGCCGTTTGGGGTAAGCATGGACAATACCAGCCGCAGAGTGGTGTTTCCCGCCGGAGCGGTCGTCTTCACCGAGGCCGAGACCGGCTCCACCGCCTATGTGGTCGAGTCGGGCAAGGTCACCATCTTCAAGACGGTCGCCGGCAAGCGCATCGAAATCGGCCAGGTCGGGCCGGGCGGCATCTTCGGCGAAATGGCGCTGATCGACGACCATCCCCGCATGGCCTCGGCCATGGCGGTGGAGGAGACCGCCTGCGTCATCATCGGCAAGACGCGGCTGTTCGAACAGATGGAAAAGGCCCCCAAGGGGGTGCGGGTGATCGTCAACGCCCTGTTGGGCAATATTCGCGCCATGGGAACCGAACTGGCCGAGGCCACGGTCATCCTGGCGCTGGACAAGGAATAGCCCATGCTCCGCCGCCGCTTCGTCGCCGCTGTCGCCGCCCTGCTGCTCGCCCCTGCCGCCTCCGCCTGGGCCGAGGGCCACGAGGGCGGCGAGAAGAAGGACGACAAGAAGAAGGACGACAAAAAGCCGGGGCAATTGCCCACTCCCGGCAAGGGCCAGCGCTATGTGCGGCTGCCCACCATCGTGCTGGAACTGTGGGACAAGGACGGCAATTTCCGCATGTCGTCCATCGACCTGCTGCTGCTGGTGACCGAGGACGCCAAGATCGCGGACAAGCCCTTGGCGGAGAAGATGAAGCGGGCGCTGAACGCCACGCCCTACGAGGAGTACATGCGGGCCAATCCCGCTCCCATGATCAAGGCCAGCATGCTCGACTTGGCCCGCAAGGAGGCCGGCGCCGACAAGGTTCTCGACCTGCTGATCAACAAGATGATCTTCCGGTAGGATTCCCTCGCCCGCTTGCGGGAGAGGGCGGGGCCCGCCGCGAAGCGGTGGGAGGGTGAGGGGGGGGGCTGTTCCGGCGGAAATCAGTTATATGGCGCGCCGACGCGCGCGCCCTCACCCGGCTCGCGATGCTCGCTCCCCTCTCCCGCAAGCGGGCGAGGGGGCAAAGCCCTACCCCACGATCTGGTAGACCACCACGTCGCGCTGGGTGCGGTCTTCCAGGTCCAGGCTGGTCTGCACCACATAGCCGCCGACCTTGAGCAGGCCGGTCTTGGGCAGATAGGCGCGGCCGGGATCGGCCATCACCACGGTGGCGCCCTCGGCGGCCAGTTGCTTCAGCCACGGCCAGATATGGGCGGTCATGGGGGCCTCGTAGCAGACGTCGCCGGCCACCACCACGTCCCAGCGGCACGGCGCGCCGACCACGTCGTCCTTCAGCACCTCCAGCGTCACCCCGTTCAGCTCGGCGTTGAGCCGGATGGCGAAACAGGCCATGGGGTCGATGTCGGCGGCCTCGACGCTGGCGGCACCGGACAGGGCCGCCGCCATGGCGGTGACCCCCGAGCCGGCGGCGAAGTCCAGCACCCGCTTGCCCCTGACCAGATCGGGATTGTCCAGCACCCAGCGGGTCAGCGCCTGACCGCCGGCCCAGCAGAACGCCCAATAGGGCGGCGGCAGGTTGACCCGCAGCAGCGCCTGCTCGGTGGCCTCCCACAGCGGCGTCACCTCGGTGGCGATCCACAGCTTGATCTCGGGACAGGCGGGCGGACAGTCGATCTCGGTGTTGGCCTGGATGAAGGCGGTGGCGGCCTCGTAGGTGGCGGAGACGGGGCTCACGACGCCACGCGCCCGGCCACGATGGCCGCCAGCAGCAGCCAGCCGAACCAGCGGTTGGATTTGAAGATGGCGAGGCAGTCGGCGGAATCGTCGATGTCCACCGTCAGGATCTGCCACAGCAACTGCCCCCCCGCCACCGCCAGCAGCGGCCAGAACGGCCAGCCCAGCCCGGCGGTCCAGCCGGCGGCTCCCACCAGGGCCAGGGTCGCGCCGTAGAACGGCCACAGCCAGCCGACCGTGGCGTTGCCCAGCGCCAGGGCGGTGGACTTGACCCCGATCAGGGCGTCGTCCTCCTTGTCCTGGTGGGCGTAGATGGTGTCGTAGCCCAGGGTCCAGAACAGCCCGGCGGCATAGAGCAGCAAGGCCGGCAGGTCCAGTTGCCCCCGCACCGCCGCCCAGCCCAGCAGCGCCCCCCAATTGAAGGTCAGTCCCAGCCAGGCCTGCGGCCAGTAGGTGATGCGCTTCATGAAGGGATAGGGAAACACCAGCAGCAGCGAGGCCACGCCCACCGTGACGGCATAGGCGTTCAATTGCAGCAGTACCAGCAGTCCCAGCGCCAGTTGCAGCCCCAGGAAGGCCAGGGCCTGACTGGGTCTCACCGCTCCCGACGGAATGGGGCGGGACGCGGTGCGGGCGACGCGGCCGTCGAAGTCGCGGTCGGCCCAGTCGTTGAAGGTGCAGCCGGCGCCGCGCATCACCCCCGCGCCGACGGCGAACAGGGCGAACAGTCCCAGGCTGGGCAGCCCGTCGGCGGCCAGGGCGGCGCTCCACCAGCAGGGGAACAGCAGCAGCCAGGTGCCGATGGGCCGGTCCAGGCGCATTAGCCGAAAATAGGGTCGGCCGGCCGCCGGAATCCAGCGGTCGATCCAATTGCCGACCGGAATGTCGCCGTTCAGGGTCTCGGTGGTGTTCATGGTCTATGGATAGCGGAAAGCGGGGCGGGAGGAAATCACAGAAGTTCCTCGATCCCCGGCAGCACGGTGTAGAACAGGGCGTCGAGGCCACGCCAGGGGCCGGCGTCGGGGTCGGTGTCGCGGCGAGTCTCGTGGCCGTCCTGCTCGCCGATCCACACCAATCCGCTGGCGCCGCGCTCGGGGGCCAGTTCCACCCGCCAGCTTTGCGAGGGGGCGAAGTCGCGCTCGATCCCGGCCAGCACCTGCGCCGCCAGGGCCTCGCTGTCGATCATCACCCCGATCTCGGTGTTGAGATGGCGCGAGCGCGGGTCGAAATTGGCGCTGCCCACCCAGACCCGCCACCGGTCGTAGACCACGATCTTGGCATGCAACGCCGAGTCCGGGCGTCCCCGCCGCATGGTATCGCCAACCGGTTCCGGCCGTTTGGCGTCGGTGCGGTATTCGTAGAGGCGCACCCCGGCCTTCAACAGGGCCGGGCGGTAGAGGGCGTAGCTGGCATGCACGGCAACCACGTCGGTGGAGGCCAGCGAGTTGGTCAGCACCGTCACCGCCACTCCGCGCCGGCGCAACTCGCCCAGCACCTCGACGCCCCGGTCGCCGGGGACGAAATAGGCGGATTCGTAGACCACTTCCCGGGTGGCGTCCTGGCGGGCGATGGCGTGGGCGCGGGCGATCTCCGCCGAGGATTTGGCGGCTCCCGCCTCCTGGCGGACCGGTGGTTCGGCGATCACTCGCGCCGGCGCCCAGGTCAGCCCCTGCGGCCCCGACACCCGCTGGAGATATTCGGCCCGGCGGCGGCGGTATTCGGCGGCCGGCCCCACCTCTTCCTCGTTGAGGCGCAACAGGTCGTCCAGACGCTCGGCCGCGTCCGCCGCGTGCCCGTCCAGGCCGAAGGCGGCGACGGGGGTGACCATGGCCGAGTTCCAGAAGGTGTCGAAGCTGGTGGAGGCCTGACGGGCGACCGGCCCGGCGGCCAGCAGCTCGATGTCGCGGAAGTTGGACTCGCCCTCGGCCTCGAAATAGAGGTTGCTGATGTTGCGGCCGCCCAGCAGCACCGCCTGGTTGTCGACCACGAAGACCTTGTTGTGCATGCGCTTGCCCAGATGGTCGAGCCCCATCATCATCTGCAACGAGCGCGACCAGCGCATGCGGTCGGGGAAGGGGTTGAACAACCGGACTTCCATATTGGGCTCGGCGTCGAGCCGGGCGAGGATGCGGTCGTCGAGGCCGAGCTGGTAATCGTCGAGCAGGATGCGGACCTTGACCCCGCGCCGGGCGGCGGCGATCAGGTGGTCCAGCACGAAGGCGCCGACCTCGTCGGCATCGAAGATGAAGGTCTGGAAGTCGATGCTGCGCTCGGCGCGGTCGGCCAGGGCGGCGCGGGTCATCAGGGCGCTGACGCCGTTGTTGAGCAGGCGGAAGCCGGACTGGCCGGGATGCTGAGACTCGGCTTCGGCGAAGGCGCGGCCCAGGGCGGTTTCCCGCGGCTGGTCGAAGGCGTGGGAGACGGTCGGGTTGCCGTCGTCGCGCATGGGAGCGCAGCCGAGGAGGGCCAGCAGCACGAGGCAAAGCGTGAAGGCTCTCGCCATGGGGCACCTTGAGCGGGAGGGGGCCGTCTATCCCTTGAAGTAGAGCAGGCCCTTGCGCCATTCCAGCGCCGAGGTCTGCCAGGCGGTGCGGATGTCGTCGCTGGCCGGGTGTTGCGGCTTGCCGAAGAACCAGCCCTGGCCGAAGCGCACCTTCAGCAGCTTCAGCAGGTTGGCGGTCTCGGCGTCCTCCACGTATTCGGCGGTGGTGGTGACCCCCAGTTCGGTGCACAGCTGGACGATGGCCTTGATGAACGAGACGTCCTCGTTGCTGCGCATGGCGTCCTTGATGTAGCTGCCGTCGATCTTGACGTTGTCGACCTTCAGCGCCCGCAGATAGTGGAAGGCGGCATGGCCGGCGCCGAAATCGTCGAGACAGACTTCGTGGCCCTGCTTGCGGATGCTCTGGATCACGTCGTTGACCGCCGCCAGGTCGTGGACCTCGGCCGATTCGGTCATCTCGAACACCAGCCGTTTGCGCAGGTCGGTGGTGGTGGTCAGGATGCTGCGCAGCTTTTTCACCACCGCCGGGTCCGACAGCGAGCGGCCCGACAGGTTGACGGCGAAGCGCAAGCTATCGGTGTTGGCGACGCTGGAGCGCATGGTGCCGATGGCGCGCTCCAGCAGCGCCATGTCCAGCATGCCGGCCATGCCCACATCCTCGGCGAAGGCCACCGTCTCGTAGGGCGACTTGTTGTCCTCGCCCTTGAAGCGGACCAGACACTCGAAATGGTGCACCACGTTGGTCCACAGATCGACGATGGGCTGGTACATCAGGTTGAAGTCGCCGGTCGTCACGGTCTGGCGGACGTCGTTCATCTGCTTGACGGTGGCCGACAGGCGGGGCTGCAAATCCTTCATCAGGGTGGCGAGGTCGCCGCCGTTCTCGGAATCGCGGGCGAAGCGGTTCAGGGTATAGGTCAGGGCGCGGGCCGCCTCCTCGGGCGGGATGTCGGCGACGTCCAGCACCAGGGTGGCCAGCTTGGCCTCGATGGGGGGCGCGTCCGGCATCACCGTCTTGGCGGCCTGGGTCACCGACTGGCTGATCTTGTCGGCGGACACCGAGGCCGAGTGCAACACGCCGAACTTGCCGTCGTCCAACTGGCCGACCGCGTCGCCGCCCACCGACAAGGATCGCAAGCGATTGCCCAATTCGGTGGTCAGGGCTTCCTGGGTCGCGGCCCCGCCTTCCGCATGCAAGGCGGCGATCTCGGGCAGCTCGACCAAGGTCAACTGGTAGGGCTCGTCCGGGGTGGCGCTGTCCAGCAACTGGGCCGCCATGGCCTGGAAGCTGTCCTTGTCCAGCAGCCCGGCGCCGGACAGCCGCTTTTCCACCAGCGGCGGCAGGCCGCCGGGATGGCTCAGCGCCACCAGCAGCCGGTCCTTGTTGCCGGGGTGGCGATAGCCCGACAGGGCCAGGGTGACGGCGCGGCCCTCGGGAATCAGCACCCGCACCATGATGTTGCGGACCCGCTCGCCCTTGACCATCTGGGCCAGGGACTGGGCGATCAGCGGCTGGTCGGCGGGGTGGATGATCTTCTTCAGCGGCTCGCCGGTCAGCGCCCGGGCGCCGCGTCCGACCAGCGCCATGGCGGCGCCGACCGCGAACAGAGTATTGCCGTCGGGATCGGTTTCCAGCAGCACGTCGGCGGCGGCGAAGGCGAACGCCACGTAGACATCGCTGGATCGGCCCAGATCGTCCTTATCCATACCCATGTCTGCTTCCAGTTCGCATCGGGGTTAAAAGGGTATGCAATGGGGGTGACCGCCGCAAGCCAGATCTTGTAACTCTTAGAGATGCTTGTCGACGAAGACCCCGACGAACAAAATCAGGAGATACGGCATGGAGGCGGCGAAGTTCCAGCCGGCCCAAAAGCGGGTCGGGGTCATCACCAGCCTGACGTTGAAGCCCAGCAGCGCCAGCCCCATGACGGCCGCGATGGCGCCATAGACCGGCCCCAGCAGCCCCATGGCCCAGGGCAGCAGCGAGGCTCCCACCAGGAAGACGCTGTTGGCCAGGATGCACCAGGCGGTGCGCTGCTCGCCCACCACCACCGGCAGCATGGGAATTCCGGCCTTGCGGTAGTCGTCGGTGAGCAGGATGGCCAGGGCCCAGAAATGGCTGGGCGTCCACAGGAACAGCACCAGCGCCAGCACCAGCGGCAGCAGCCATTCGGTCTGGTTGACCGCCGCCGCGCCGGCCAGGATGGCGAAGCTGCCGGCGGCGCCGCCGATGATGATGTTGGTCCAGTGGCGGCGCTTCAGCCAGACGGTGTAGACCGCCGCATAGACGAAGCCGCCCAGGAACAGGTGCAGCGCCACCACCCAGTTGAAGGCGACATGGGCCACCGCCATGCCCGCCGCCATCATCACCCCGGCCAGGATGAATCCCACCACCGGGGTTCCGGCGCCCGAGGCCATGGGCCGCTTGGCGGTGCGGCGCATCAGCCGGTCGATGTCGCGGTCCCAGACATGGTTGAACACCGCCGCCGCGCCGGCGCCCAGCACCATGGCCAGGGTCAGCAGCGCCAGCGCGCTGGCCTCGACCTTGTCCGCCACCGCGCCGTAGCCGGTGATGGCGGTCAGCGCGATCATCAGGGCGATGCGCGGCTTGAGCAGTTCGAGATATTGCCGGAACGTCACTTGCGTCTCCCCTGGCCGCCCCCGTTCGGCCGGGGATCAAATGTAGAAATGGTACAGCATCAGGTAAACGACAATGCCGGTGACGGATACATAAAGCCACACCGGCAAGGTCCACCGCGCGATGCGGGGATGGGCCTCGAAGTTTCCCTTCAACGCCCGGAACACGGTGACTCCGACCATGGGGGTCACCAAGGCCGCCAGCGTCACGTGGCTGATCAGCAAGGCGTAGTAGACCGGCCGCACCGCGCCGGTTCCCCGGAACACGAAGATGGGGGCGGTGACGTGGTACAGGATGTAGAAGCCCAGGAACAGGGCCGAGGTCGCCACCGCTCCCAGCATGGCCCGTTTGTGCAGGTGCTTGCGCCCGGTGCGGATGAAGACGAAGCCGGCCACCAGGAAGCACAGCGCCAGGGCGTTCAGGCCGGCGGTGACATGGGGCAGGGTGTTGGCGGTGGTCATGCGTCCATCATCCCGATCAGGTTACCAGGCCATCCAGCCGCCGGCCCGCAGCCACAGGGTGGCGATGGTCATGGTGGCCAGGGTCATGGGAATGCCGGCGCGGGCGAAATCGCCGAACGACAGCCTGGCCCCCGCCGCCGCCGCCCGTTCGGCGACGATGATGTTGGCCATGCTGCCGACCAGCAGGAAATTGCCGGCCAGGGTGGACAGCAGCGCCAGACCGGTCAGCGCCCCGGCATCGGGGGTCGGCCAGACCGCCAGGATCAGCATCACCGCCGGCACGTTGCCGATGGAGTTGGACGCCGCCAGGGCCAGCGGCAGCATGGCCCGCAGATTGTCGGGGAACAGGCCATGCTCGGCCAGGGATTCCATCCACTGGCGCGCCAGTTCGGTGTTGGCGAAGGCGCCGGTCACCACGAACAGGCAGGCGAACAGCAGCAGCAGGTGCCAGTCCACCGTGCCGATCATCTCGCGCGACGACATGCGGCGGCTGGCCAGCAGCAGGCCGGCGATGACCATGGCGCCCACCTCGCGCGGCAGCGGCGCCGCGAACAGCAGCAGCAGACCGATCAGGGCGCCGATGCCCTTGGCGGCCTGCCAGTGATTGAGATGGGGCCGCTCGCCGGTGTCGGTGGCGGCGGGGGTGGCGGCCAGTTCGCGCTTCCACATCAGGCACAGCGTGGCGTAGACCACCACCAGCGACAGGGCGGCCGGCACGGCGCAGGCGGCGAGGAAGCTCCAGAAGTCGAGGCCGCCCACTTGGCCGATCAGGATGTTCTGGGGATTGCCGATCAGGGTGGCGGCGCTGCCGGCATTGGCGGCTCCCACCAGACCCAGCAGATAGGGGCGGGGATCGAGGCCGCGTTGGCGGATGCCCTCGGCGATGATGGGGGTCATGGCGAAGCAGACCACGTCGTTGGCCAGCACCGCCGACAGGCCGCCCGCCACCACGATCACCAGCGCCAACAGCCGCCGGGGCGAGCCCGACGCCGCCGCCACCTTGGCCGCCACCGTGCCGTAGACGCCGGCCAGCTGGAACTGGGCCGAGACGATCATCAGGGCGAACAGCAGCAGCAGGGTGGGCACGTCGATGGAGCTGCCCATGGCCTTGACGCCGACCTTGCCCGAGACCAGCAGCACCACCACCGCCAGCAAGGCGATGCCGGTGCGGTCGAGCTTCAGGCCGCGCACGCTGCCGAAGGCCATGCCGAGATAGGTCAGCAGAAAGATGACGATGACGAAGGTGTCCATGTCTTCCGTTATGGCCCTTGACGCCGGCCTCGGCAAGTCCGGCAATCGCCGCCCCTCTTCCAGGCATCAACCGAAGACGCTACCCATGGCGCTCGATGTCGCCCTGGACCTCGTCGCCGTTCAGGCGCAAGGCCCACATCAGCCCCAGCACCGCCCCCTTCATGCGGGGCAGCAGCCGCCAGATCAGCAGGCCCATGGCCGCCACCGCCGCCACCATCATGGGCACCAGCGGCGGGTGCCATTGCTGCTCGACGATCAGCACCAGCGGCACCACCACATGGCCGGAGACCAGCATGGTGAAATAGGCGGGGCCGTCGTCGGCGTGGATCAGGCCCAGCGGCTCGGCGCAATGGGGGCAGTGTTCCCGCACCCGCAGATAGCCCTCCATGGCGGCGCCGATGCCGCATTTGGGACAGCGTTGCCGCAGGCCGCGCAGCAGGGACCGCGCCACCGGCCGTTTGGCGGGGCCGGTCACCGGATCCGGCGCCGGCGGGAAGAGGGGAACGCGAAGGCTTGAGGGCATGGACCGATTCTGCGAATAGGAGGCACTCTTACGTAGAGTGGGCGCAGCGGCGGCGGAATGCTAGGCCTTCTTCCGCGTCTTGGGCTTGCGGGCGCGCGGATCGGCCCTCGACAGCGCTGCGTACCGTTTGACGGGACGTAGCGGAGTGCGGTACGCTTTGGCGATGATCAAGAGTTTCGCCGACAAGCGGACCGCCGCGATTTTCGTGGGGCTTTGTCCGAAAGGGACGCCCCCGGACGTCGCCAGTGTCGCGCGCCGGAAGCTGGTCATGGTCGACAAGGCGGTCGACCTGAACGACCTGCGTAGCCCGCCGGGCAATCGGCTGGAGGCCTTGGAACGGGATCGGAAGGGCCAACACAGCATCCGCGTCAACGCTCAATGGCGCGTATGCTTCCGTTGGGTGGTGGACGGTGCCGAGGATGTGGCGTTCTGTGATTACCATTCGTGAGGTGTGCCATGACCATTCGCCGTGAAGACCTGGATGCGGGGCGTATCGATCTGTCGGATGTGGTGGACCCGAGCACCACCCGCCTTGCCCCCGTGCATCCGGGCGACGTGCTGCGTCATGATTACCTGGTGCCTCTGCGCATGTCCGTCTATGGGCTGGCCGGGGCGCTGAAGGTCTCGCGGTCCCGGATGAATGAAATTGTTCATGGCCGGCGTGCGGTGACGGCCGAAACCGCCTTGCGTCTCGCCTGCCTGTTCGACACCAGCGCCGACTTCTGGATTGGCCTTCAGGCCGCCTACGACCTGGAAACGGCGCGCCGCGTCCTGGGCGAGAGGATCAGGGCCGAAGTTCGGCCTCATGCGGCTTAGGCCTTCTTCCGCGTCTTGGGCTTGCGGGTGCGAAGGGCGGCTTCGAAGGCGGCGCGGCCCCAGGCGCACAACTGGTCGGGTTCGTCCATCACGTCGGCGGGGACTTCCCAATAGGGCATGACCATGGGCTTGTGGGCGAAGGGCTTGAACGGCGCCATGCCCGCCGCCTCGAACATGGGTTTCGATGTGGCGTCGGCCTTGAAGTAGAGCACCTCGTCGGCGATCAGGGCGAACATCAGGCCGTCGAGATAGATGCCGAAGCCGCCGAACATCGCCCGCGCCGTGACCGGGCCGAGCCGCGACAGCATGTCGCAGACGTGATCCGCCAGTTCCCGGGACATGCCGCCTCCGTCTTTTTCCGTCGCGAGGCGCGTATCATCGACGGTCCGGGCCGTCCCAGGCCAGACAAAAGAGGTGGAGACCTTCCGTCTCCCATGCCAAAGCGGTTACTGACACTCCCGCCCGGCTCGGCTATCCTCCCGCGCCGATCAGCAACGAGGAACGATCATCCATGTCGAGGCAAACGGTCATAGCCGGCGCGGCGGCGCTGCTGCTGGCGGCGGGAACCGGGGTGTGGTGGCTGACCGGCCATCTGCCGTCTCCCGCCGGCGAGGAGCTGGTGCCGCTGCCCGGCGACGGTCTGGTGACCTTCGCCCGCATCCAGACCGAGATGAACCGCGCCGCCGCCGGCAAGTCGGCATTGCCCGCCGACGGACCGGCCGACCCGCTGGAGGCGATCGGCGTCGCGCTGCGCGAGTTCCTGGCCGGCAACACGGTCGGGGCGGCCCATCTGCTGGACGATGTCGAGGCCGAGATCGACAGCCGGGTGCCCACCGACGAGCAGGTGGCGGCCGATCCGCTGCTGGCCGACAAGGAAGAGTGGCTGGTCAGCTATTTCGAGCTGCTGCCCGAGCCCGAATCGGGCAAGGGCGTCAAGGCCGACACCTATGTCTTCAACCGCTTCGCCGTGGTGATGCGCAAGGTGGACGCCGTGCTGCTGGCCGAGACCCTGCCGACTCTCAAGGGCTACGACCTGGTGGCGCGCAAGTCGGCGCCGGATCCCTCGGTGTTCGATGGCATGATGCTGCGCTTCCCTTGCCGCCTGGCGGCCAGCCACCGGGCCTTGCTGGAGGGCGCGGCCAAGACCATGGATCAACTGGGGGCGGTGCTGACCGACTGCCCGGCTCCCAAGGGCCACGAGGCCGATTTCGCGCTGCTGGAGCGCATCGCCCGCGATCCCGCCGGGGCCTTGACGAGTCCCAGCGAGGGCGACGCCGCCTTGCCGCGCGATCTGCGCACCACGCTGATGACCGCCGCCGCCAAGGGCACCCTGGCCGACATCTCCAAGGCCCTGGCCGCCGGCGCCGATCCCCAGCGGGCCGACGCCCGCGGCCGGACCGCGCTCCACTATCTGCTGGGCAACGCCGCCGTCGCCGGCGCCGACCGGGCTGCCGCCATCAAGCTGCTGTATTAATCGCCGCCCCTCTTGAAGGCGTGTCGGCCACCTCCCTTATCTAAGGTAATGGCTAGACAAGACCAACAAGGGGAGGCGTGCATGATCGTCAAATCCATACTGAAGGAAAAGGCTCGCGGCGCGGGCATCGTGGAGATTTCTCCGGATGCGTCCGTGGGCGACGCGGCAAGGCTGCTGGCGCAGCATCGTATCGGCGCCGTGATGGTGATGGCGGGCGACAAGGTCGCCGGCATCCTGTCCGAGCGCGACATCGTTCGCGGTCTGGCCCAGGCCGTCGATGTCTGTACCGCCGCCAAGGTCCGCGACCTGATGACCGCCGACGTGTTCGTCTGCCACGAGGACGACACCGTCGAGCATCTGATGCAGACCATGACCGCCAAGCGCATCCGCCACCTGCCGGTGGTGGGCAACGCCGGCCAGGTGGTCGGCATCGTGACCATCGGCGACGTGGTCAAGTCGCGCCTCAGCGAAACCACGATGGAAGCGGATTCCCTGCGCGATTACGTGATGGCGTCGCGCTAGCGCCAAACCTGCGGTTCCGTTGTCATGGCCGGGCTCACGTCCCGGCCATTGGCGTTGCGCGTCTGCAATATCAGAAAATCGTGATATTGGGTCTCAATGGGCTGGGACGGCGGTGAACATTAGTGTATCCTCATCAACAAAGGAGGAGGAGCATGACCGTCGCCAACAAGTCCATGTCGCTGATCGTCACCAAGGGAACCCTGGATTGGGCCTATCCCCCTTTCGTGCTGGCGACCACCGCCGCCAGCATGGGGTTGAAGGTGACCAT
This sequence comes from uncultured Magnetospirillum sp., assembly GCF_903853455.1. GTDB lineage: Bacteria > Pseudomonadota > Alphaproteobacteria > Rhodospirillales > Magnetospirillaceae > Phaeospirillum. The sequence continues at coordinate 1,221 of NZ_CAINTR010000144.1, read as the reverse complement.
GTTCTTCACCTTCTACGGCCTGACGCTGTTGAAGAAGAAGCTGGACCTCAAGGTCACCACGCTCGGCAACGCCGCCATGGAAATGCCGATGATGGGCATGCACATGGCCATGCCCAACCTGCTGGGCGCCCTGCCGGGCATGGACAGCGCCGCCACCTTGATGATGAAGGACCTCATTAAGAAGAAGGGGATTGCCTCCATCGAGGAATTGCGGGATCTGGCCATCGACGCCGAAGTCCGCATGATCGGCTGCCAGATGGCCATGAACCTGTTTGAATACCAAGCCAGCGACCTGATCGACGGCATCGAGGTGGCGGGCGCCGCCACCTATATCGAGTCCGCGACCCAGTGCGACATCAATCTGTTCATTTGAGGGAGGACGTCAATGTCGAAGACCGTTCTGGATGTGAAGGGCCTTAATTGCCCGCTGCCGATCCTGCGCGCCAAGAAGGCGATCAAGGAGCTGGCGGCCGGCGGCTTGCTGGAAGTCATCGCCACCGATCCCGGTTCGGTGAAGGATTTCGACGCCTTCTGCCGCCAGACCGGCAACGAACTCGTCAGCCAGACGGAAGCCGGTGGCGTCTACACGTTCGAGATCAAGAAGGGGGCGTAAGCGCTCCCCCTTCTGTCCGGTTTCAATTCCCGGCGCTTCGTTTGGGGCTGAGGGTGTTCTTCACCACGAAGTCACGAAGAGAGCGGAGCCGCCGCGTCGCCTCCTTGGAGGCTGCGGAAAAACTCTCGTTTCTCCCTCGTCATTCCCGCGAAAGCGGGAATCCATGCATCCGCGATCCATATCCTGTCGTGGCGCGGGAGGCTTGCCCCACCATGGACCCCCGCTTTCGCGGGGGTGACGAAAGATGGAAACGGCTGCCCCCTCACGCCCCGCTTTCCACCACGGCCTTGACCAGGGCATGGACCCGTCGGCGCAGTTCCTCTGGCAAGGCGCAGTAGTGGAGGAGCATGTCCGGCGGGGGCGGGAGGACCCGGCCCTCGTCGCGGGCGGGCGGGGGGCTGTCTTCCATGACGTCGAAGAAGAAGCTGACCGACACGTCCAGGGCCTGGGCGAGGCGGTAGAGGGTGGAGGCCGAGATGCGGTTGGCGCCGCGCTCGTATTTCTGCACCTGCTGGAAGGTCATGCCGATGGCGGCGGCCAACTGAGCCTGGGACAGGCCCAGCATCCGGCGGCGCAGGAAGACCCGGGCGCCCACATGGATGTCGATG
>NZ_CAINTR010000143.1 GCF_903853455.1 uncultured Magnetospirillum sp. | reverse complement strand
TCGAAGGCATCAATAGCCTCGTTCAAGCGGCCAAGGCCAAAGCCAGGGGCTACCGATCAACCCGCAACCTCAAGGCGATTATCTACCTGATCGCTGGCCGACTCGAACTCAAGCTACCCACTTGAAACAGCGAGGAGCCTATTTCCATAACGCTGGTGGCCTCGTCCTTCCTTAACTTGGCATCATTAATGCCATCTGGGTATCCAAGCCTCTCCAATTCTAATGTGGCCTCATCTTCAATCCCCTTCAGTTGCTGCAATGCGAAGGCAAGGCGCTCCTCACGCCCTTCTTCGGAATCGCTTGGCAAAACCTTTATATTCATAGCTGCTAATATTGCGGCATGATCGTCGGCCATAGAACTCACTCCTGAAGCTATCTTCCAATTTTCACCAGGATCAGGATGCCGCGCAACCGCCCTCTTTGTTGGATCGAGATTGCCCCGACTTACCGCCGCGTGATTCCGCAGTGATTCCGCAGATAAAAAGGCCTTAGCCGGGTCAGCGGCTAAGGCCTTGATAAACTTGGTGGAGCCGAGCGGGATCGAACCGCTGACCTCCTCATTGCGAACGAGGCGCTCTCCCAACTGAGCTACGGCCCCTAAAGGGAAGCGAGATAATGTTCAAACCCCCCGGCCCTGTCAAGCGCCAGTCTCGGTCGGTCTGGGGAGATCACCACCGCATCTGGCCGCCGAGCGGCTTGGCCTTGACGGCGCCGCGGCGGGTGACCAGGACCCAGTCGTTGAACTGCATGTAGCGGGGGGCCAGGAACTGGTAGATGTCACGGATTCGGTTGGTGTTCTCGTCCGAGCGCACCACGAAAACCGTCTTCCAGATCTGGATGAAATCTTCCCACGGCAGCAGGCGGCAGTGCAGGGCGTCGCGGACCTCGCGGATATAGCCGATCTGGTTTTCGATGTTCTTCAGCATGGACAGGATTTCGCCGGTCTGGGCATCGACCTGGTCGAAATAGTCCTGCAGCAGCTTGAGCGCCCGTTGCGACAGGCGGGCGACTTGGTCGGTGGTGTCGATCATGGATCGGTCGGCGCCGTAGAGGCGGCGCAGCCCTTGTACCTTCTCGTCGATCTTCTGGACCTCGCCGAAGGTGTCGCGCAGCGCCTCGATATAGGCCAGCTCCTGGGCCAGCGTTTCGATGTAGCGCACCACCTCGTCACGGTTCTCGCGTCCCAGGCCCAGTTCCTCCGCCGCTTCGGTGAAGGCCAGCTGGATGTTCTTCTTGACCTGGGGGTCGTCGGCCACCTGGGCCAATTCGGCGACGCTGCTGATGACGTGTTCGTTGCCGGTCAGCCAAGTCACCAGCTGCATGGTCAGGCGTTGATAGGCGATGCGGCGGTGGCGGTCCTGCGGCTCCCACGAGGCCTCGCGGGTGGTGACCTCCTTGGGCAGCGGATCGCCGGGGCGCAGGCCGCGCACGAATTGCAGGCCCTCGGCCACTTTGTCGAGCATGCGGAAGTCGTGGCTGTCTTCCTTGAGCATGAACTCGCGCTTGATGCCCTCCAGCGACAGAACCGCTTCGTTGGCGGCGAGCTTGAGTACCGCGACGGGCTCTCCCGCGTCGGTCACGCGGAAATACAGATCCTCGAATGAGCTGAAGAATTTGTGCTCGAACGTAATCTCGCCTTCGAGCTCCGCCAGAGCGGGTTTGTCTTTACTCTTGTTATCCGCGTCCGCAGCCATGTTCACCCGTCCACTCATCCCTGCCGGCATGCCCCAAGCGTGCCGGTCCCCGAACGACGTCTCCCGTCAGTATGCCCAGCCCCAACGCCGCGAACAAGCGTCCCCTGGTTATTCGTCGGTCTCGATGAACAGGTGTCCTGGACGGCCATGGATGTAGCCGTTGGCGAATTCGGCCCCCGGACACAGGCGGGCCAGGGCGTCCTCGGCCTCGGCGACGGCCATGGTCCGGTCGAGCACGGCGCGGAACAGGCCGGTCACGCCGACCATGTCGAAGGTCTGCGGCCACAGCCGGAAGCGGCGGATGCCGCGTGCCGCGAGGTCGGCGAGGTCGCCCAGCAGATCCATGTGGTGGTAGGACATGGTCTGGGTGCCGTTGACCGCCAGGAACGGAACCTCGTCCAGGGTCTCCACCGCCATGCCGTCGGGATCGTCGGCGCAGACGTACTGGCAGCCGTCCTTGGTCAGGTTGCGGGCGCGGGCGGCGTAGCAGCGGGCCGAGATGGCCAGCGGCAGGCGTCCGAAGGCCTGGACCTCGATCTCGGCCTTGGCGCTTGCGGCCAGGCTGGCGACCGCCTCGGCCGACAGCTCCGCCGGCAGGCAGACGCGGGTGGCTCCCATGGCCTCCAGGCTGGCCAGGGTGCCTTCGTTATAGACGTTGAGCAGGGGGCCGGCGACGAAGGGCTTGCCGGCCATCAACGCCGCCACCGAGATGTCGTTGGCCTCCACCAGCATGCCCGCGGCGGCCAGATCGCGCGCCGCGTTCGACTCGCGGTCGTTCATGATCAGGGCCAGCGACGACAGCACCACGTCCTTGCCGGCGGCGGTCAGGCGTTCGACGATTTCGGGGATGAAGGGCTCGAAGAACGGCGTGCGCTTGGAACACACCACCTCGCCCACATGGACGGTGTCCAGGTCGGCCTCGTCGGCCATGCGGAAGTAGAAATCGCGCAGGGTTTCCGGCTTCCAGTTGAACAGCACCGGACCTAGGGTCAGTTTGGAGGTAGAGGTCATCGCCAAGCCTTCTCGTAGGCGCCGGTGGTCTGCTTGCCGCCCTCGGTGATGCGGTCGAGGTCGATGTCGGGCAGCGGCCGCCCCGCCAGCACCGCGTCGATACCTTGGCGGAAGGCCTGGACCACGGCGGCCACATAGGCGCGACCGCGCTGGCGGCCCTCGATCTTGAAGGCGGTGACGCCGGCTCTGATCAGGTCGGGCAGGATGGCCAGGGTGTTGAGCGAGGTGGGCTCCTCGAACAGATAGCTGGCCTTGTCGTTGGCGATGAAGCGGCCCTTGCACAGGGTGGGATAGCCGGCGGGCTCGTTGTGGGCGAACTTGTTGATGGTGAAGCCGCCCAGTTCGGAGGTGATGCCCTCGGGCGTTTCGGTGTAGCGCACCTCGCCGGCCGGCGAGCACACCCCGTTCATGTTGGGCGACTGGCCGGTGGCGTAGGAGGACAGGGCGCAACGCCCCTCGGCCATGACGCACAATCCGCCGAACACGAAGACCTCGGTCTCCACCGGCGCGATGCGGGGGTTGATGGCGGCGATTTCCGAGACGGTCAGCACGCGGGGCAGTACCACCCGCTTGATGCCGAACCGCTCGGCGTAGAAGCGGATGGCGTCGGGATTGGACGCCGCCGCCTGCACCGACAGGTGCAGCCGCAGCTCGGGGTGAGTGCGCGCGGCGTACTCGATCAGGCCGATATCGGCCAGGATCACCGCGTCGACCTTCGCCTTGGCGGCGTCGTCCACCGCCCGGTGCCACAACTGGGGCTGGCCGGCGCGGGGGAAGGTGTTGATGGCGGCCAGAACCTTGGCGCCGTGGGCATGGGCATAGGCGACGCCCTCGCCCAGTTCCTTGCGGCTGAAATTGAGGCCGGGGAAGTTCCGCGCGTTGGTTTCGTCGCGAAAACCCACATAGACGCAGTCGGCGCCGGCGTCCACCGCGCTCTTGAGAGCCGCCGGGGTGCCGGCCGGACAGACCAACTCGGGACGCGCCAATTCGGTCATGCCGCGCCTCCGCGCCGGGCGGCCTTGCGCAGCTGCTTGACCTCGCCTTCCAGGGCGGCGATTCGGGCGCTCTGGGCGTCCACATCCTTGACCGCCGGAGCGATCAGCGACGAGCGCAGCATCTCGAAATCGTCGCGCAGGCGGCCGATCAAGCCGATGGCGGCGCCGGCCAGCCCCCGGAAGGGGCGGCCCAGCGGCCCCAGATGCTGGGAAATGTCCTCGATCAGGTCGATGCCGGCTCCGTCGATGGCGTTGCGCAGGGCGACCACCACTTCGGTGTCGCCCTCGATCACCAGCCGACGCGAGAAGAACAGGGCGTCGCCGTCGACCTTGCCCTCGGCCAGGGCGATCAGCATCTCCAGCGGCCCGTGGATGGTGGCGGCGACCTCGGCCGGGTCGATCTCGCGCCGCACCGTCAGGCGCGGCTCCTCGGGGTTGGGATCGAGCAGGATGACGAAGGGCAGGTCGGTGGGGTCGATGCACACCGGCTTGTCGGCGTAATCGGCCATGCGCTCCAGGATGTCCGGGTGGCGGCGGCGGATGATGCCGAGCATGCTGTCGAAAATCGGTTGCAGCAGCTGCGGCCGCACCGGCTTCAGCGCCACTCCCAGCAACAGCACCGGTGAGAACGGCGGCGTCGCCGTCTTGGCGGCGGTGCGGGCTTGCCCTTGTGCCATGGATGAAGCCTCTCCCAATCACGACGCAGTCAAGTCTGTCGGTACCATGGGTCATAGCCCCCCTCGTCGATCGCCGTCAAGCGATCGGCGCGGTTTGGCCCTAATACGATTGCCTTGGCGCAGGCCCCTTGGCAGGGAATGGGGAGTAGGGTTAATTTCACCATGGGACTTTGGGCGCCGGTCCGGCCGGAAGGAACAGACATGCAGATCGACGTCGACCTGAGCCCGGTCACCGCGCTCATCATCGACGATAGCCGTTATGCGCGCTCGTTCATCAAGACGGCGCTGCAGTCGTTCGGCATTCGCACCATCCTCGAGGCCTCCGACGGCCCGTCGGGGCTGGAGATTCTGCGGCAGCGCGAGGTCCAGTTGATCCTGGTCGATCAGGACATGGCGCCCATGAGCGGCGTGGACTTCACCCGCTATCTCCGCAGCGGCGATCTGGTCTCCTGCGTCGATGTCGCGGTGCTGATGGTGTCCGGCGACGCCGCCAAGGAGGTGGTGGTCGAGGCCCGCAACGCCGGGGTCAGCGAATTCCTGGTCAAGCCGGTTTCCACCGAATCGCTGTATCGTCGGGTCCGCAACGTCCTGGTCAACCCCAAGGCCTTCGTCCGTAATCCGACCTTCATCGGCCCCGACCGCCGGACCCTGTCGCGGCCGCCGCCGGGCGTGGCGGAGCGTCGCGTCGCGCCGCCGCTGCCCAAGCCGGCGCCCATCGTCACGCCGCCGGGGGCGACCGCCCGTCCCGGGGGAGGCACGGCGGCGGCGGCGATCACGCTGCCCAAGCCGGAACCGGTGGAACGCACCGGCCGCAAGAAGTTCGCCGCCGGCCAGATCATCTTCGAGGAGGGCGAGCGTGGCGACGTCGCCTATGTCATCGAAAGCGGCTGCGTCTCCATCTACAAGACCTTCGACGGCAGCATGGTGACGCTGGGCCAGATCAAGACCAACGGCGTGTTCGGCGAAATGGCGCTGATCGACAACGAACCGCGCATGGCCTCGGCCGTGGCGGTCGAGGACACGGTCTGCCTGGTGATCCCCATGGCGGCGCTGAAGGCCCAGATCGGCAAGACGCCGGACCTGGTGATCCTGGTGCTGGAAACCCTGCTGCACGACATCCGCAAGATGGGCCGCGAACTGGGTCAGGTCCGGGCCGCCTTGGAGAAGAAGCGGGACGGCTAAAAGAGCGGACCGCGCCTCATACCAAATCCCGATGAGCCGGACTCATCGGGATTTGGTTAGGCCCAAAGGGCCGCGCGCCTTATGGCGCGGGAGGCAAGGGCGCACAGCGCCCGCCCGCCGCATGAGGGCGGTCCCGGTGATCGGTTGCGATTACCGGGACATGGTAT
>NZ_CAINTR010000142.1 GCF_903853455.1 uncultured Magnetospirillum sp. | reverse complement strand
GCTTCGCCTCAAGGTCCGCAATGATCCCTGCCGCAACGTGCTCGATCCCACCCATCCTGCCGCCTCCGCTCGATCAAAGGGCGGAATCCTTGAATCACACACCGATTCTTTCAGGCAAGCGGAAACTGAGGGATGGTGAGCGCTCTACTCGCCCAGGTCGGCTCTCAGCAGGTCGGGAATGTCCCGGGCTCCGTGCAGGATGCGCAATAGTCTCGGTGGAACGCGCTGGGAATCATAGACGATGACGTAGGGAAAACCGGTGAGGGCCAGGAAACGGTAAGGGAGTTCGGCCAGATCGGGGCGGACCACGCCGATCTCGGGGTGGGTGCCGATCCGCTGAGCCGCTCCCGCGACGGTCTCCCGCAAAGCGCGCGCCGCAGCGGGATTATCCTTGGCGATCCAGCGAATCGCCTCCAGCAGGTCGTGACGGGCCCGAGGCGCGAATGTCGCCGAACTCATTGCCGGCGGGTCTCGATGATCCCGTCAACCTCCGCCATGACGTCGTCGAGGGCGAAATCGCCCTCCCGGTCGGCCTCGGCTTCCGCCGCCGCCAGCATGGCGCGAAACCCTGCCCGGCGCTCCTCGGCCTCTTGCAGCAGGCGCAATCCCGAGCGGACCACCTCGCTGATGTTGTTGTAGCGGCCGGCATCCACGCAAGCGCGGGCAAACTGCTCCAGTTCAGGTGTCAGATTCACATTGCTCGCCATGACCGATCCTCGATGGCAAAGATTGACATAGGGTAGGCCGCCAAGCCACCGGACGCAAGACGGCTTTCAGGGAATGGCGCTGGTTTCGCCTCTTCGCAGACACCCTGTCTCATGCTTAAATCCAGTATGGACGATGGGGAGAGACCGGTGACCGAAGCCAAGACCGTGCGGGTGGTGATCGAGGGCCGGGTCCAGGGCGTGTGGTTTCGCGGTTGGACCATCGAGCAGGCCGCCGCCCGCGGTCTGGCCGGCTGGGTGCGCAACATGGCCAACGGCAGCGTCGAGGCGCTGTTCCACGGCCCCGCCGTCACGGTGGACGACATGGTCGCCGCCTGCCGCTTCGGCCCGCCCGCCGCCACCGTCACCCGCGTCACCGTCGAGCCATCCGTGGAAGCGGTGGGGCACGACTTCCACCAGCGTCCCACCGCATGATTCCCGCCTTCACCCGCCGCCAGATCCTAGCCGGAGCCGCCGCCATGACCCTCGCCAGCACCGCCGATGCAAAACCGACCGACCGGCAGTTCCCCAAGGACTTCTTCTGGGGGGCCAGCACCGCCGCCTATCAGATCGAGGGCGCCTACGACACCGACGGGCGCGGCATGTCCATCTGGGACACCTTCACCGCCCAGGGCCGCATCATGGACGGCTCAAGCGCCAAGGTGGCCTGCGACCATTACCACCGCTACCCGGAAGACATCGCCCTGATGAAGCAGGCCGGCTTTTCCGCCTACCGCTTCTCGCTGGCTTGGCCGCGCATCATCCCCGCCGGCACCGGCGCGGTGAATCCCAAGGGCTTGGATTTCTACGACCGGCTGGTGGACAAGATCCTGGAGGCTGGCATCCGGCCCATGGCCTGTCTCTATCACTGGGACCTGCCGCAGCCGCTGGAGGACAAGGGCGGCTGGCAGGGGCGCGAGATCGTCGGCCCCTTCGCCGAATACGCCCGCATCGCCTCGGCCCGCCTGGGCGACCGGGTCAAGGACTGGTTCATGCTGAACGAGCCCAATGTGGTGGCCATCATCGGCTATGGCATCGGCGAACATGCACCGGGCTACAAGCTGGGCGAACAGGGCATCCTCAAGGCGCTGCACCACCAGAATCTGGCGCAAGGCGCCGCGCTACGGGCCATCCGCGCCGAATATCCCAAGGCGACGCTGGGCACGGTGATCAATCTTCAGCCTTGCCGCGCCCAGGACGACGACCCCAAGAACCGCGCCGCCGCCATCCGCTGGGACGCGGTGTGGAACCGGGTGCCGCTGGACGGGGTAGTGCGCGGCGCCATCCCGGATGTGCTGGCCGAGAAGATGAAGGACATCGTCAAGCCCGGCGACCTGGAGGCCATCAAGTTCCCCATCGACCTGCTGGGTATCAACTATTACTCCCGCATGACCATGAAGCACGAGGAGGGCCATCCCTTCGACGTGTTCTGGGGCGATGCCCATTGCGACCGCTGGACCGCCATGGCCTGGCCGGTGCAGCCCGACGGGTTGTACGACCTGCTGCGCGAGTTCAAGGAACTGTACGGCAACCTCGCCGTCTTCATCGCCGAGAATGGCGCCGCCTATGACGACGTGGTGTCGCCCGACGGTCAGGTCCACGACCCCGAGCGGGTGGCCTATCTGCGTGACCATGTGGCGGAAGTGGCCCGCGCCGTGAAGGACGGCTGCAACGTCAAGGGCTATCTGGCGTGGTCGCTGCTGGACAATTTCGAGTGGGCCTACGGTCTGGCCAAGCGGTTCGGACTGGTGCGGGTGGACTACGACACCCTGAAGCGCACCCCCAAGGACAGTTTCAAATGGTTCGCCGAGGTGATCCGGACCGGCCGAGTCTAGCGAAAACCCCTCCCCGACCCCGCCAAACCCGCGAAAATTTGACTTTGCCGATCAAAGGCTTGCCGCTTTCTCTTGCATTTCCCGCGCTAAACATCAAGATTACGCCATCATTCTGCCCTGGGAAACACAACGACCCGTCTGGCACTTGATGCGCTACGCGAAGACGCGGAGCGCTACGCTCATAATTGGAGGCATCAAATGCCGAACGGTACAGTAAAGTGGTTCAATAGCACCAAGGGCTACGGCTTCATCGCCCCCGACAACGGCGGCTCCGACGTTTTCGTTCACATCTCCGCCGTCGAGCGGGCCGGCATGAGCGGCCTGAACGAAGGCCAGAAGGTGTCGTTCGAAGAAGAGCGGGACCCCAAGAAGGGCAAGACCTCGGCGGTCAATCTGAAGGCCATCTAAGCCTTTAGATGCTAAGGTTTCGGGACCGGTGACCGCAAGGCCACCGGTCCCGTTTCATATTATACCCTTGTTCGAGAGCGCCATGAATCCGACTGACATCGCCCGCGTCGAGGCCTATCTCCGCGCCACCTTCGCCAACCCCAAGATCAAGATCGCCCCGCCGGCCAAGCGCAACGCCCCGGTCGAGATCATGATCGGCGACGAGTTCATCGGCGTCCTGCATCGCGACGACGACGAAGGCGAGATCTCCTATTCGGTCAACATGACCATCCTGGAAGAAGACCTGCCGCCGGCCGCCCCCCAGGCGGGCAAGCCCCCGGCGAAGAAGTAGGCGGTTTCCGCCTTCTTCCCCTCATCCGTTCGCGGGAGAGGGGACATCTGCCTTCCCCCTCCCACCGCTGCGCGGCGGGCTTTTCGCCCTTGCCGTCTCACCCAGGTCAGTTTGCGGGTGAGACGGCATTAGGTGGTTTCCGAGCCTGACCCGGCACGCGCCCGTGCGATATGGTTTGGCTTCGGTCGATGCGACAGCCGCTTTCCATGCCTCATTGCCGGTTCTATCCGTTTGATCACGGCAAGTTCTCGTCATGCCGTCGATGAATGAAGGCTGATACGATGGAGAATCCCTACACGACACTCGGCGTGTCGCCCGACGCGAGCCAAGAAGACATCCATTGCGCCTACCGCACTCTGGTCAAGCAGTGCCACCCCGACGTCAATCCTGGCGACGCGAAGGCGGAAGGGCGATTCAAGACAATGTCGGCCGCCAACGCGCTGCTATCCGATCCCGAGACACGCGACCAATTTGATCGGAGCGACTCGTGGGCAGGGCAACACTGGAAGACGTGGGCAAATTCGACGAAGACCACCGATCCCGCCCGGATCCGGCGGGAGAAGTCCGTCAAAACCGCGATGATCATGGCGGCCGTGGTGGTCGGAGCAATCGGCATTCTAAGATGCGTGATTTAGCGTCACGGATCTGTTCTATGATGGCGCTCGACATCTCCAGGATTGACCGATGGTACATCCGTCGGATGATGTGCGAAATTTAAAGCCTCCCTCCCGCAACGACACGGCTTCGGCTGATCGGCGGACTCCTCGGCGCCGAGGTGGACCTGTTTGGGCGGCCCTCGTCAACCAAAGAAAAGAGGGGTTGTTGTCATGCCAACGCTGTTCGAACCGATCACCATCGGTTCCCTGCACCTCCCCAACCGCATCATCATGGCGCCGTTGACGCGCAGCCGTGCCGGCGCCTCTCGGGTGCCGAACGACCTGATGGCTGAATATTACGCGCAGCGCGCCTCGGCGGGGCTCATTCTCAGCGAGGCGACCTCGGTCACGCCCATGGGGGTGGGCTACGCCGACACGCCCGGCATCTGGTCCGAGGCGCAGGTGGAAGGCTGGACAAAGGTCACCGCCGCCGTCCACGCCGCCGGCGGCAGGATATTTCTACAGCTTTGGCATGTGGGGCGGATTTCCGATCCGGCGTTCCTCGACGGGGCCTTGCCGGTGGCGCCGTCCGCCATCGCCGCCGAGGGGCATGTCAGCCTCCTCCGTCCGGAACGGCCTTACGTGGTGCCGCGCGCCCTGGCCATCGAAGAGCTTCCCGGCATTGTCGCCGCTTACCGCAAGGCGGCCGAGAATGCCCAGCGCGCCGGGTTCGACGGTGTGGAGATTCACGGCGCCAATGGCTACCTGCTCGACCAGTTTCTGCAAGACGGCAGCAACCACCGCACCGACCAGTACGGCGGCTCCATCGAGAATCGCGCCCGGCTGATGCTGGAGGTCACCGATGCCGTTATCGCCGTCTGGGGCGCCGATCGGGTCGGGCTGCACGTGGCGCCGCGGGGCGATGCCCAGGACATGGGCGATTCCGATCCGGCGGCGACCTTCGGCTATCTGGCGCGGGAGCTTGGAAAGCGGAAGATCGCCTTCATCTTCGCCCGGGAATCCCTGGGCGAAAATCGCCTCGGCCCCCAGTTGAAGGCGGCGTTCGGCGGCGTCTTCATCGCCAATGAAGGCTTCACCAAGGCGACGGCCGAAGCCGTGCTGCAAGCCGGTGAAGCCGACGCCGTGGCGTTCGGAAAGCTCTTCATCGCCAATCCCGATCTTCCCCGCCGTTTCGCCTCGGATCAATCACTCAACGCGCCGAGGCCGGAATCCTTCTTTGCCCCCGGACCGGTCGGCTACACGGACTATCCCGCGTTGGAGACCGTCTGAACCCATATTTCGCTGATCGTAACCGATCCGCGACGCCCTCACGCGCCGTGCTGTGAGAACGAGAAAGGAAGCAAATTGTCCCTCGGGTGGATCGCGATCATCTTGCTTGCGCTGGCTGTTCTTGTGGCAGCCTCTGGCGAGGTGGGCCCTCTCCGGCGAGAGCGGCGGTTGACGCTGGGAACGGCGACCTTGCTTTTCCTCACCGCCGCGCTGGTCGGCAATGAAAGCGCTCTGCTCCGTGCGTTCGACCATCAGGTCTCGGATGTTTTCGTGCTGGTTCTCTCGCGCAGCATCGGCACGGTCTGGTGGCTTGTCGCGGCGTGGCTGTTGACGAGTTTTCTCGAGACGGTGTTTCGGCGGATCATTTTTCCAAGTGCCGGCCAGCCGCGCGCGCGGAAACTGTTCTCGGACCTGCTGGCGGCACTGATCTATCTTCTGGCGCTGTTCGGTATCGCAACCTTCGTTTTCGGGCAGCCCGTGACCGGTCTGGTCGCCACATCCGGTGTCCTGGCCATCGTGCTTGGTCTCGCGCTGCAAAGCACCCTGAGTGACCTGTTTTCCGGCTTGGCGCTGAATATCGAGCTTCCATTCCGGGCGGGCGACTGGATTACCGTCGCGGGGGAGGTGGACGGGATGGTCATCGAGATCAACTGGCGCGCCACGCGAATCCAGAGCCGCGCTGGCGATCTCATGGTGATCCCGAACAGCGTGATGACCAAGGTCCGCGTGACGAACCACTACCTTCCGTCCCGCCGTCACGTGAGTACGCTCCGGGTGGAACTCGATGACAAAATAGACCCCGAAACCGTCATCCAAACACTCCAGGCCGCGGCAACCGCGTCCACGGGAGTGCTGGGTGATCCGTCGCCCGAGGCGGTTGCGCGTCGCTATGGCGACGCGGGCATTGTTTATGAGCTGTATTTCACCATCGACGATTACGCGCGGACCGTCCGAATAGAGAGCGACGTTCTTCGCAATGTCTGGGGGGCTCTCAACAAGGCCGGCATCCATGGAGCCGCACCTCGTCAAGATATTACCTTGGTTCCCCCCAAAGCCCCGCCGAAATAGCGAAACGTGGATCGGTGGAGCCATTCCAGAAGGAACCTCAGGTTTCTTATCATGGTGAAAAAGCTCTGTTTTTTCAAAGATCAGGCGTTGCCCTAGGCAGAGGCCGCCCAATCCGCTTAAGGTAGTGCCATGCCCCGCTTTTCCGCGCCGACCTCTGTCGTCCGGCTTCGCCCACTTGCCGGTTTCTTGCGGCCCTATCGGCTGCGCCTTGCTGCTGCGGGTTTGGCGCTGGTCTTGTCTTCGCTGACGGTTCTGCTGCTGGGCCAGGGCCTGCGTCATATCGTCGACCAGGGATTGGGAGCCGGAGACGCGTCACTGCTGGATGCGACGGTCGGCGCCTTCATTGCCGTCGTGGCGCTGCTCGCCGCCAGCACCGGCGCCCGATATTACTTGGTCTCATGGATCGGCGAACGGGTCGTTGCCGATCTCAGGATCGCCGCCTTTCGTCGCGTGATCGCCATGAGCCCGGGCTATTTCGAGACGACCAAGACCGGTGAGGTTCTGTCGCGTCTGACCACCGACACGGAGGTCTTGCAGACGGTGATTGGGTCCAGCCTGTCGCTGGCGGTGCGCAACGCGCTCACGCTGCTCGGCGCCCTCGTCATGCTGGTCGTGACCAGTCCCAAGCTGACGGCCATGGTCCTGGTCGTCGTCCCACTCGTGGTCGTTCCCATCATCGTCTTCGGTCGGCGCGTGCGGGTTCTGTCGCGAAACACGCAAGATCGGGTGGCCGATATCGGAGCCTACGCGGAAGAAGCGATCAATGCCATTCGCACGGTGCAGGCCTTCACGCATGAGGCCATCGACCGCCATAACTTCTCGGATCGCGTGGGGGCGACCTTCACCACGGCGACGGCCCGCATCAAGGTGCGTGCGCTGCTGATGGCATTGGTCATCCTGCTGGCGTTCGGCGCGGTTGCCGGGGTGCTGTGGGTTGGCGGCTACGACGTCATCGCCGGCCGGATGACGGGCGGCACCCTGTCCGCTTTCGTCTTCTACGCTATTCTTGTGGCGGTTTCCGTCGGGACGGTGTCCGAAGTCATCGGCGAGTTGCAACGCGCCGCCGGTGCCGCGGAGCGACTGCTTGAACTGCTGGCCGCCCAACCGGATATCGGAATCCCCGCCCGACCGGTGCCGCTGCCATCGCCGGCCATTGGCGGTGTGGAGTTCGCGGCGGTCACCTTCCGCTATCCGGCCCGACCCGACCGTGCCTCGCTGCAAGATTTTTCCCTGAGTGTTTCGCCCGGCGAAACCGTGGCGCTGGTCGGACCATCGGGCGCCGGCAAGACGACGGTCTTCCAACTGTTGCTGCGCTTCTACGATCCGACATCGGGTGTGGTGAAAGTCGATGGAATCGACGTCAAGGCCGCCGATCCCGCCGAGGTTCGCCGCCGCGTCGGACTGGTCTCCCAGGATCCGGTGATCTTCGGCGCCTCGGCATGGGAAAACCTTCGGTATGGCCGGGCCGATGCCAGCGATGCCGAAGTCAGGGCCGCCGCCGACGCCGCCGCAGCCACCGAGTTCCTGGACCGGCTGCCGGACGGGTTTTCCACATTCCTTGGCGAAAAGGGGGTGCGACTGTCGGGCGGCCAACGCCAGCGCATCGCCATTGCCCGAGCCATTCTGCGCGACCCGCCGATTCTGCTTCTCGACGAGGCGACGTCGGCGCTCGACGCCGAATCCGAGCGGAGCGTGCAGGCAGCCCTTGAACGGGTGTCCGTCGGCCTCGCCACCCTGGTCATCGCCCATCGCCTGGCCACCGTGCTGAAGGCCGACAGGATCATCGTCATAGACGAGGGACGAATTGTCGCCCAGGGTTCGCACCAATCCTTGATCCAGGCCGGGGGGCTTTATGCGCGGCTCGCCGCACTGCAATTCACCGATGGCTCCGCAACGTCCATCCCCTGATCCGGGATCGTCCCTTTCCGGCCCGGTCGTTCCGCCCCCGGATCAACCATGTAGTCCGGGTGCTTCATGCCCGGTGCGCGCCACGTATTCCGTATAGCCGCCGCTATATTGGTGGATGCCTTCCGGCGTCAGTTCCAGCACCCGATTGGACAGCGCGGCCAGGAAATGCCGGTCGTGGGACACGAACAGCATGGTGCCCTCATAGGCCGCCAGGGCCGTGATCAGCATTTGCTTGGTATCAAGATCAAGATGGTTGGTGGGCTCGTCCAGCACCAGGAAATTGGGCGGGTTATAAAGCATGATCGCCATCACGAGGCGGGCTTTTTCGCCGCCCGACAGGACGCGGCATTTCTTTTCCACATCATCACCGGAAAAGCCGAAGCAGCCGGCCAGCGCCCGCAAGGAGCCCTGATTCGCCTGGGGAAAGCTGTCTTCCAAGGATTCGTATACCGTTCGCTCGCCGTCCAGTACTTCCATGGCGTGCTGGGAGAAGTAGCCCATCTTGACGCTGGCCCCCACCGTGACGGTGCCGCTGTCGGGCTGGGTGGCGTGTGCGATCAGTTTCAACAGCGTCGATTTACCCGCCCCATTGACCCCCATGACGCACCAGCGTTCCTTGCGGCGGATGGTGATGTCGAGGCCGTCATAAATGATCTTGCCGCCATAGGCCTTGTGCACGTTCTTAAGGACGGCCACATCATCGCCGGAACGGGGCGCGGGCGGAAAGTCGAAGGACACGATCTGGCGGCGCTTAGGCGGCTCGAAGCGTTCGATCTTATCGAGCTTCTTCACCCGGCTTTGCACCTGGGCGGCGTGGGAGGCTCGAGCCTTGAAGCGCTCGATGAACTTGATCTCCTTGGCCAGCATGGCCTGTTGGCGTTCGAACTGGGCCTGCTGCTGCTTCTCGTTTTGCGCCCGCTGGCGTTCGAAAAAGGCATAATCGCCGGAATAGGTATTCAGCGATCCACCGTCGATTTCGATGATCTTGGTGACGATCCGGTTCATGAACTCGCGGTCGTGAGACGTCATCATCAGGGCGCCGTCATAGCCCTTCAGGAATTCCTCCAGCCAGATCAGGCTTTCGATGTCCAGATGGTTGCTGGGCTCGTCCAGCAGCATGGCGTCGGGCCGCATGAGCAGAATGCGGGCAAGGGCCACGCGCATCTTCCACCCCCCCGACAGGGCGCCCACATCGCCGTCCATCATCTCCTGGCTGAAACTGAGGCCCGCCAGCACCTCTCGCGCCCGTCCCTCCAACTCGTAACCGCCCAGCTCCTCGAAGCGGGCCTGCACCTCGCCATAGCGCTCGATGACCGTGTCCATGTCGTCGCGGTCGGGATCACACATGGCGGCTTCCAGTTCCGCCAATTCCGCCGAAACAATGCTGACCGGCCCGGCTCCGTCCATCACCTCGGCGACCGCGCTGCGCCCCGCCATTTCGCCCACATCCTGGTTGAAATAGCCGATGGAGACCTGCTTCTCGACGGATACCTGGCCCGCGTCCGGCACCTCTTCGCCCGTGATCATGCGAAACAGCGTGGTCTTGCCCGCGCCATTGGGGCCGACCAGGCCGACCTTTTCGCCCCGGTTAAGGGCGGCAGACGAATCGAGGAAGAGAATGCGGTGGCTGTTCTGCTTGCTGATATTTTCGAAACGGATCATGTGCGGCTGGGTTCCCGGAACGTGGCGGCCTTCTTATGCCACAGGATGCAGGGCGCGATGGAGTCCTTGATCTGAGACCGGAAAACTCCTCCCGATTTGGGGAGAGGCCATCGACGACAAGAGACGGACTCTACCTCACACCGGATACATTTTCTGGGAACAGGTCAGAATGGCCGCCCCTCGCGGGGCGGCATTTTGCACATTACGCGTCAAAAATTAGCGCGTTATGGGTCGCGTTTGCGCTTTATGGGTCACCCGACAAAGCCCCTACACGTCCAGGTTCGCCACCTTCAGGGCGTTGGTCTGGATGAAGTCGCGGCGGGGTTCGACCACGTCGCCCATCAGGGTGGAGAACACCTGTTCCGCCTCGTCGGCCTGGGCCACGCGGACCTGCAACAGCGAGCGCGCCTGCGGGTCGAGGGTGGTTTCCCACAACTGCTCGGGGTTCATCTCGCCCAGGCCCTTGTAGCGCTGGATGGCGATGCCCTTGCGGCCCAGATCCATGATGGCGGTGACCAGGGCGACCGGTCCGGCCAGGGCGATTTCGCGGTCCTTGGCGATCAGGGCGGCCGGGTCCTGGAAGGTCTCGCGCAGGGTTCCCGCCATTTCGTGCAGCTTCCGCGCCTCGGCCGAGCGGATGATGGCGGCGTCCAGGGTGTGGGTCTCGGTGACGCCGCGCAAGGTGCGGCTGAAGGCGAAGCCGTCGCCTTCGACCCAATGGCCCTGCCAGCCGCGCTCCAGATGACTTTCCAGCGCGTCGAGCCGCTTGGCCACGGTCGCCGCCGCCTGGGGGCCCCGGGCGGAGTCGGTCAGCAGCCCGGCGTCGAGGCCGCCGGCGATGGCCGCCTGCTCGACCACCTTCATGGGCACCCGCCGCGACAGCGGCCCCAGCAGAGTCTTGACGGTGCGGGCCTGCTCGGTCAGCGCCCTGAGGTCGGCGCCGCCGATCTGGCCGCCGGAGGCCAGACGCAGCACGGCGTCGGACAGGCCGCCGTCGATGAGATATTCCTCCAGCGCCCGGTCATCCTTGAGATAGACCTCGGACTGGCCGCGCTTGGCCCGGTAGAGCGGCGGCTGGGCGATATAGAGATAGCCCCGCTCGATCAGGTCCGGCATCTGGCGGTAGAAGAAGGTCAGCAGCAGGGTGCGGATGTGGCTGCCGTCCACGTCGGCGTCGGTCATGATGATGATCTTGTGGTAGCGCGCCTTGTCGGCGTTGAAGTCCTCGCGGCCGATGCCGGTGCCCAGCGCGGCGATCAGGGTGCCGATCTCGGCCGAACCCAGCATCTTGTCGAAGCGGGCGCGCTCCACGTTGAGGATCTTGCCGCGCAGGGGAAGAATGGCCTGATTGGCGCGATGACGGCCCTGCTTGGCCGAGCCGCCGGCGGAATCGCCCTCGACGATGAACAGTTCCGACAGGGCGGGATCGCGCTCCTGACAGTCGGCCAGCTTGCCCGGCAGGGTGGCGATGTCGAGCACGCCCTTGCGCCGGGTCAGCTCGCGCGCCTTGCGGGCGGCCTCGCGGGCGGCGGCGGCTTCCACCACCTTGCCGACGATCTTGCGCGCCTCCTGCGGATGCTCCTCGAACCACTCGGCCAGCTTTTCGCCGACGATGTTCTCCACCACCGGCCGGACCTCGGACGACACCAGCTTGTCCTTGGTCTGCGAGCTGAACTTGGGGTCGGGCACCTTGACCGACAGGACGCAGGTCAGGCCCTCGCGCATGTCGTCGCCCGACAGCGCCACCTTCTCGCGCTTGGCGATGCCGGATTCGTTGGCATAGGCGTTGACGGTGCGGGTCAGGGCGGCGCGGAAGCCGGCCAGATGGGTGCCGCCGTCACGCTGGGGGATGTTGTTGGTGAAGCACAGCTGGGTCTCGTGGTAGCTGTCGGTCCACTCCATGGCGACCTCGGCGGTCATGCCGTCCTTCTCGCCCTTGACCACGATGGGGGGGCTGTGCAGCGGCGACTTGGAGCGGTCGAGATAGCGGACGAACTCCTCGGTGCCGCCCTCGTAATGCAGGTCCGAGACCTGCTCCTCGCCATGGCGCTGGTCGGTCAGACGGAGACGGACGCCGGAATTGAGGAAGGCCAGTTCGCGCAGCCGGTGTTCCAGGGTGGTGAAGTCGAATTCGGTCTTGGTGAAGATGGTGGTCGAGGGCAGGAAGGTGACCTCGGTGCCGGTCTTGTCGCCGCAATCGGCGACGATCTTCAGCGGCGCCTCGGCCTCGCCCATGCGAAAGCGCATGGCGTGTTCCTTGCCGGCGCGCCAGACCCGCAGGTCCAGAATCTCCGACAGGGCGTTGACCACCGAAACGCCGACGCCGTGCAGACCGCCCGACACTTTGTAGGAATTCTGGTCGAACTTCCCGCCGGCATGCAGCTGGGTCATGATGACCTCGGCCGCCGAGATGCCCTCTTCCTTGTGGATGTCGGTGGGAATGCCGCGGCCGTCGTCGCGCACCGTCACCGAGCCGTCGCCGTTGAGGGTGACATCGACGCGGGTGCACCAGCCGGCCAGGCTTTCGTCGATGGCGTTGTCCACCACCTCGTAGACCATGTGGTGCAGGCCCGAGCCGTCATCGGTGTCGCCGATATACATGCCCGGCCGCTTGCGCACCGCTTCGAGACCGCGCAGCACCTTGATGGCGTCGGCGCCGTATTCCTCGGCGGCCGCCTGGGTGGCGGTCAACTCGGCGTGGGGAGGGGGCACGGGGGTGGTCATAACGTCACCTTAATCGCTGTTGCCCGGATGGACGGAGGCATTCACCACCCGGAAGAACTGGGCCCTATCGCCGAAGCCGCCGAACAGCAGTTCGTCGGTCCCGGTCATCCAGCTCTGCACCCCAAGGGCGCAGAGTTCGTCGAACAAGGCGGCACGCCGGATCTGGTCCAGATGCGCCACCACCTCGTCCAGCAGCAGCAGCGGCGCCCGGCCGGTCAGGGCCGCCTGGACCCGCGCCTGCGCCAGCACCATGGCCACCAGCACCGCCTTCTGCTCGCCGGTGGAGCATTGCCCCACCGCCAGATCCTTGGCGGCGTGGCGCACCACCAGATCGCTGCGATGCGGCCCCAACGTGGCGCCGCCCGCCGCTTCATCGCGTGGCCGGGCGCTCCGAAGGGCGCCGCGCAGCCGGTCTTCCACCTCGGAGGGCTCGGCGCCATCGGCCAGCCAGCCCTCGACCTCTCCCACCACCGCCAGCCGCGCCGCCGGAAACGGCCCGATCCCCAGCCGGCAGGCCGCGTCGAGGCGGGTCACCGCGTTCAACCGGGCGCCGGCGACCCTGACGCCGTGCCGCGCCATGCCGTCCTCCAGCGCCGCCAGCCAGGACGGGTCCGCGCGACCGGCGCCGTCCCTGGCGCCCTTGAGAAGACGCGTCCGCTCGCGCATGGCGTGTTCATAGGCGCTGGCCTGGGCGGCGTGCCCCGGCTCGACCCCGAACACCATGCGATCAAGAAAGCGGCGGCGACCGCCGGCTCCCTCGGTAAACAGGCGATCCATGGCCGGGGTCAGCCACAGCGCCGAAATCCTCTCACCCAGGTCGCCCGGCTTGGCCGGCTGGCCGTCCAGTCGAACCGAGCGGCGCTCGCATCCCGCCTCGCGACCGGTTCCGATCTCGGTGCCGCCGTCGAGAACCGCCGCCACCGCCCAGGGCGCGCCGGCCTCCAGGCCATGGCGGGCGATATCGCCCAGGCTGGCGCGGCGCAGTCCTCGACCGGGGACCAGGAAGGACAGCGCCTCCAGCAGATTGGTCTTGCCGGCGCCGTTGGGGCCGAACAGCACCACCGGCCGGGCATCGGTCTCCAGGCGGAGATGCTCGTAGCAGCGAAAGTCGCTGAGGCTGAGGCGGCGCACCGCCGGCCGGGCAACCGGCTCCCCCACGCGACCGTCGCCGGAAGTGGTCACACCCGCATCGGCATCAGAACATAGATGGCGCCACCGTCGGCGACCTCGCGCACCACCGTTGGCGACGCGGCGTCGGCCATGGCGAAGCGCGCCGAATCGCCCTCCACCTGGGCCAGGATGTCCATCAGGTAGCGCGAGTTGAAGCCGATCTCCAGCGGCGTGGAGGCGTAATCGGCCTCGATCTCTTCCGTGGCGCTGCCATTTTCCGGGCTGGACGCCGACAGGGTGGCGGTGCCCTTCTCCAGGGTCAGCTTGATGGCGCGCGACTTCTCGGTCGAGATGGCCGAAACGCGGTCCACCGCCTGGGCGAAGCTCTTGCAGTTCACTTCCAGGATCTTGTCGTTGTCGGCCGGGATCACCCGCTCGTAATCGGGGAAGGTGCCGTCGATCAGCTTGGAGGTGAGGACCGCGTCGCCGAAGGCGAATTTCAGCTTGGTCTCCGACAGCGACACCGTGATTTCCACATCGGTCTCGTCGATCAGCTTGCGCAGTTCGGCCACGGTCTTGCGCGGGATGATGACCCCGGGCATCCCGGCGGCGCCGGCCGGCAAGGTGACCTCGACCCGGGCCAGCCGATGGCCGTCGGTGGCCACGGCCCGCAGGACGTCGCCCGAGGCGCCGATGGCGGCATGCAGGTAGATGCCGTTGAGGTAGTAGCGCGTCTCCTCGGTGGAGATGGCGAAGCGGGTCCGGTCGATCAGGGTCTTCAACTCGGCGGCGGCCAAGGTGAAGCTGAACGGCAGGTCGCCCCCCGACAGCACCGGGAAATCCTCCACCGGCAGGCAGGCCAGCGAGAACTTCGACCGGCCCGAGCGCAGCGTCAACTGGCCGTCATCGGCGTTGTACTCAATCTCCACCTGACTGCCCTCGGGCAGCTTGCGGACGATCTCGTAGAAGGTGTGGGCGGGAGCGGTGGTGGCGCCGGGGCGCACCACGTCGGCCGGCACGGACTCGATGATGTCGAGATCCATGTCGGTGGCGTTGAGCGAAAGCGCGCCCGAGCGCCCCTCCAACTTCACGTTCGACAGGATCGGAATGGTGGTCCGGCGCTCGACAACGCTTTGTACGTGGGCCAGCGACTTCAACAGCGCAGCGCGCTCGATGGTCAGTTTCATGGCGGTTTGCTGACTACCCGATGTGATTCAAGACTGCCCCCCTGAGGCAGGGTCGGGCAGTATATCACAGGCGCGGGAGTCCAAAAGCGTTTTCGGGAGAGGGGCTCAGCGCTTGAGATCGCGGTAAAAGTTCTCGTGGGAGCCACGTTCCAGCGACCGCGCGGATTCACCTCGCGGCCCCTTGTGCCGTCATGCCCGCGCTTGTCCCATTTCTGTCCGGCTTAACTTCAGACGGCTTTGTTTGAGGCTGGCGTCGTTATTGACCACCAAGACACCAAGAGGTCTCCTGGGTGGCGGCGTTCCGCCCTTCGTCCGCGCAGCGGACAAGACGTTAATCAAGGCGTCGATGGAACGTGAAGCGATACCTCCGCGAAGTTCTCTTAGTGCCCTTGGTGTCTTGGTGGTGAAGAATCCGCGTCCGTCCGAGATGGCGTGACCGGAAAGCCGGGCAGCAGAGGAATGCATCCGGCCATGACGAAATCGCCCGGCGACAGCATCAACCGAACCGGTATTCCGCGACGGCCTTTTCCTGGCGGGCAATCAAAATGTCGCGGATCAGGGCGACAGGAAGGTCGGGATTGTCCTTGGCCGCCTTGCGGACTTGTTCTTCAAGCGTCTCGCGGGCGAGCGACACGGCAACCTCTATCCCTGCAACATGCGGCGCAGAAGCTCCACATCCTCGGCGAAGTTGTGGTCGCTTTCCTTCAGTTCCTCGACCTTCTTCACCGCGTGCATGACGGTGGTGTGGTCGCGGCCGCCGAACTTGCGGCCGATCTCGGGCAGAGAACGCGAGGTCAGCTGCTTGGCCAGATACATGGCGATCTGGCGCGGTCGGGCCACCTGGCGCGAACGCCGGGCCGACGACATTTCCGCCAGCTTGATGGTGAAGTGTTCGGCCACCTTCTTCTGGATCTCCTCGATGGTGATCCGGCGATCGGACGCGCGCAGCAGGTCTTGCAGCACCTCCTGGGTGGATTCCAGGGTGATGGCGCGCCCCACCAGTTGGGAATGGGCCACGACCCGGTTCAGGCCGCCTTCCAATTCGCGCACATTGGAGGTGATCTTGTGCGCCAGGAACTCCATCACCTTCTGCGGCACGATCACGCCCATCTGCTCGGCCTTGGAGTGCAGGATACCGAGGCGAAGCTCGTAGGTGGTGGCGTGGATGTCGGCCACCAGACCGCAGGCCATGCGCGAGCGCAGCCGTTCCTCGATGCCTTCCAGATCGGACGGCGACTTGTCGGCCGAGATCACGATCTGGCGGCCCTGGTCCACCAGGGCGTTGAAGGTGTGGAAGAACTCTTCCTGGGTGGCGTCCTTGCCGGCGATGAACTGGACATCGTCGATCATCAGCACGTCCACCGAACGGAACTGCTCCTTGAACGACATGGTGTCCTGGGTCCTGAGCGCCCGGATGAAGCGGTACATGAACTTCTCGGCCGACAGATACAGCACGGTACGCTGGGGATTGCGCTCGCGGATATGATGGGCGATGGCGTGCATCAGATGGGTCTTGCCCAGACCGACGCCGCCATAGAGGAACAGCGGATTGAACGAGACCGCGTCGGCGTCGGCCACCCGGTTGGCGGCGGCGTAGGCGAACTCGTTGGGCTTGCCCACCACGAAATTCTTGAAGGTGAAGCGCGGGTCGAGCTGGGCTCCCAACTCGTCGATGTCGCTGTTGCTGGCGGCCGGAGCGGAAGAGCCGGACGCGGCGGCGGGAACGCGAACCGCCCGAACCGGAGCCGCGGCAGCCTTCGGCACGGCGGCGACGACGACAGCGGGCTCGACGGCGGGAGCCGGCGCGGCGGTGGCGCGCACCGCCCCGACCACGATCTCCACATTGCGGATGCCGGGATTTTCAGCGCCCCACAGGGTGCGGATGCGTTCGGCGTAATGGGTGGCGACCCAATCGCGCATGAAGCGGGTGGGAAGGGCCAGCTTGACGTCGCCGTCGCTGACTCCGTGCAGGGTGATCGGACGCAGCCAAGAGCGATAGGCGGCATCCCCGACCTCGTCTCTTAACCTGACCTTAACCCGATCCCACTCAGACTTTGCCATTGCCCACCCTTAGAATTCTTGTCATCCACCTGCGGTCCGCCGCCACGTCTTGGCAGGGCGATACGCCGCCGGCCCTTATTCTCAGGGCCTGTCTCCGCGAGTGTGGACCGGCCTTCCCGCCCCCGAGAGCCGATCTTCCGTCAAGCCCTACCGCTTCCATCATCCGGCGATGGTCGGCGCCCGGCGCTTGCCCTTTGCGAGTCATACCTCCAAGCGACGGAGGCTGTAAACTGACCTGCGATAGATATTACAAAACATCACGGTCTGTCTGTGGCCCGCTTCACAAAAGCCGCGGCACAGACACAGTATAGAATAGGCAAAAGTATTCTGAATTCTCGCAGCGTCTTTAAGCCAGCCGTCGAGAGCAGGGGACTCTACCGATGCGCCCCGACACTGGCAACGAGATCGGAACGCGAACATTGAAAATTTTTCGCTTGCTTTCCCAGACTCGCGCGTTTGCCTGGGACTCCCGGCGAGAGTCGATTTTCCAACGACAAGGGCCGCACCCGAAGGTGCGGCCCTTGCAGAACGTCGGCGACCGGAGGTTAGGCCAGCGGCAGCATGACCTTGACGCGGGCGGAGAGGCGGGACACCTTCCGCGACGCGGTGTTCTTGTGCAGCACGCCAGCCTGGACGCCCCGCATCATCTGGGGCTCGGCCTCGTGCAGAGCGAGCTTGGCGGCTTCGGCATCGCCGGCGGCGATGGCAAGTTCCACCTTCTTCACGAAGGTGCGGATGCGGCTCACGCGGGCGCGATTGACCTCGGTACGACGCTCGGTCTGACGGATGCGCTTCTTAGCCGACTTATGATGGGCCATGGATTGGAACCTTGGAACACGGTTGAAATTCGAAGGCGCGGTTATATGTCTCCGCGCCGGTCTCGTCAAGCGGTGAATCGGAGCCCGGCGAAACCGCCGGGCTCCGACGTCACATCAGCGGTTCTTGAAGGCGGGCTTGCGCTTCTCGACGAAGGCGGCCATGCCCTCCTTCTGATCCTCGGTGGAGAAGGTGGAGTGGAACAGCCGGCGCTCGAAGGTGATGCCCTGGGCAAGCCCGGTCTCGAAGGCGGCGTTGACCGACTCCTTGCACAGCATGACGATGGGGCGGCTCAGATTGGCGATCTTGCCGGCCACCTTGACCGCCTCGTCCACCAGTTCGGCCACCGGAACGATCCGGCTGACCAGACCGGCCCGCTCGGCCTCGACGGCGTCCATCATGCGGCCGGTGAGACACATCTCCATGGCCTTGGACTTGCCGATGGCCCGGGTCAGGCGCTGGGTGCCGCCGGCGCCGGGAATGGTGCCGATGGTGATTTCGGGCTGGCCGAACTTGGCGTTGTCGCCGGCCAGGATGAAGTCGCACATCATGGCGACCTCGCAGCCGCCGCCCAGCGCGAAGCCGGCCACCGCCGCCACGATGGGCTTGCGGCACTTGGTGACCTGCTCCCAGCCCTTGGTGATGAAGTTGGACAGGTAGACGTCCATGTAGCCACGGCTGGCCATCTCCTTGATGTCGGCACCGGCGGCGAAGGCCTTGTCCGAGCCGGTCAGCACGATGGCGCCGATGGCGTCGTCGGCCTCGAAGGCGTCGAGGGCCTGCCCCAGTTCGGTGATCAGGGCGGCGCACAGGGCGTTCATGGCCTGAGGGCGGTTGAGGGCGATCAGGCCGACATTGCCACGGGTCTCGACGGTGATGTTCTCGAAAGCCATTTGGGTCCTTCCTTCCTTCGCGATTATTCCGGTGAAACGGCGAAACGAACGGTCACGCCCTTGCCCTGGGTCACGGGATCCAGTCGCAGCACCTCGGCCTCGCGGCGGTACAGCGTGTCGGTCTCCCGCGTCCAGCCGAGCTGGGGCAGTGTGGCGGCATAGAATTTCAGCACCTCGGCGGCCTTGACCTGGCCCTGGGCGAAGGCCTCGACGATGCGGCCGCCCGGCGAATCGAAGGAAACGCCCGAGCCGGCGACCTCGGTCAAACCGGGAGCCACCGGCAGATCCTCGTAGGCGCTGAGAAACCCCTCGGCCCACGCCGGAGCGGCGGCAAGGAGCACAAGCGCGAAAGCGGTAACGAAATGCCGAATACGTGCCATGACCAACGCTATACCATCACACTTGCCGCTCTGCACAATAGAAAGTGGACCGCCCGGCCTGGACGATGCGCTGGATGCCGCCACAGCGCTTCGGGCCGGGACAATCGTCGCAGCGCTGACCGGCGCGGCCATAGACCTTGAAGCTATGCTGGAAATAGCCCAGCTCGCCGTCGGGGGTGATGTGGTCCCGCAGGGTCGAGCCGCCGGCGGCGATGGCTTCGATCAGCACCGCCTTGATCGCCGCCACCAGCCGGGTGACCTCGTCCGGCGTCAGCGAGCCGGCGTCGCGCAACGGCGAGATGCCGGAGCGGAACAGGCTTTCGCAGACATAGATGTTGCCCAGCCCCGCCACCAGCTTCTGATCCAGCAGCGCCGACTTGATGGGTGTCGCCTTACCGGCCAGGGCGGCGCCCAGCACCTTGGCGTCGAAACCGGGCTCCAGCGGTTCCGGCCCCATATCGGCCAGCAGGGGGTGACTCGCCAGTTCGGCCGCCGCGCAGAGCGTCAGCAGGCCGAAACGGCGGGGATCGGTGAGCGTCACCAGGACGGACGCGTCGGTGACGAATTCCACATGGTCGTGGGGGCCGGGCGGCGTATTGCGCAGGCCCGAGATCACCATCCGCCCCGACATGCCGAGATGACCCAGCATGACCAGGCCGCCGTCCAGGCGCACCACCAGATATTTGGCCCGCCGCCCCACCTGCTCCACCATCCGCCCGGTGAGGCGCTGGGCGAAATCCGGCGGAAAGGGAAGCCGCAGCCCGGCCCGGCGGCAGGTGACGGACGCGAAGCGCCGGCCCTCCCAGACTCTGGCAAGACCACGGGCGACGGTTTCGACTTCGGGAAGCTCGGGCATGGAACACTCAGGCAGGTGTGGTGACTTGGTATCACGTGATACCGCGGCGCGCCCCGAGGGCTTGAGTCACTTGGGCCGGTGCGGCGACCTGACGAGTATCAAGGGCTTCGGGGGAAAAGCCAACCGACGACCGTGAAGATCGTCCCCACAATGCCAATGATCCCGAACGCCAACGTCCAAACCCGTTCCCAGCGGCGCTTCTTGGCCAGTTCCCGCATGATCGGTTCCGACGCCTTGAACCGGTTGTAGCTGGAAACAAGGGCAGGAAAATCAACAGCCTCGATACCGGTGTAGATGTTCTCCCGGTTTTCACGGATTTTTCTGGAAGCGACGATTTTTTCCCGAACGGAATCGACCTCTCCCATCAGGACAGGAAAGCTGGGAAAGGCCTGTAGGACGACATCAATGCCGAGCTTATCGCGAAGGATGTCGAGATCCAGGGCGATCTTCGACGTCGCGGCATCGACCGCATCATGGCGGGCACGGTGGCAATCGAACAAGGCGTCGGTCAAGAGTGACTCGACGTGTCGGTGATCGCCTTCCGCGTTTGCAGAGCCAATAGCGTCGATCAGTCGGCGCCCGGCATAGCGCAATTCGTTGATAGCCGGCTCAATCACCTTGGAGCAGACTTGCTCCGCTTGCTTGATATCGCCCTCGGCCCTATTCCACTCTTTGTGGATGCAATCGAGCAGACTCCGGAAGTCATCCAGGTTGGGCATTGCGGGAAATAACCTGTTGGTTATTGGTGACGCAGAGCGTCGCGGAGACGGCCCATCGCCTGATCGGCGGCGGCGGAAAGGCGTGCCAAGTCATCCTTATGCATGACTCTGCCTTCCTGGATGAAAATATTTCCCCGGGCGTAACGCGCAGCAATCTGCACCGACGCCTCGTCGCGAGCCGCGTCCAGGTCGGCAAGACTCAGCCAACCAAAAAACTTCTTGAACATCGGAACTCCCTCCGAGGAAGGGCGGGTTTATACGCCGCTACCGGCGAAAGGTCAACCTGTTCACGCAACCTTCCCGAATAATTCTCGTCTCAAACCAAGGGATGGGTCAAGGCAAAAAGAATACAGCGAGATATAGACGGGCAGCAATGGCGGCCCCCTGATCTCAATGCCATGTTACACCGGACAAGGGCGGATCTTCAAACTCCCCCTCGCGCGCGTCGCGCAGTTCCGCTATCTTGCGCCCCCATGACCAGCCACCCCCCCTCTTCCGGCACCACCCATTTCGGCTTCCGCACCGTAGCGGAGGACGAGAAGGTCTCGTTGGTGCGCGACGTCTTCGATTCGGTCGCCGGCAAATACGACCTGATGAACGACCTGATGAGCGTCGGCGTCCACCGCCTGTGGAAAGCCGCCTTCCTGGATTCCCTGCGGCCGCAGCCCAACCAGACCCTGCTGGACGTGGGAGGGGGAACCGGCGACATCGCCTTCGGTTGGCGCAAGCGCGGCGGCGGGCCGGTGACGGTGTGCGACATCAACCGCGAGATGCTGGCGGTGGGCCGCGACCGCGCCATCGACCGCAACATTCCGGGCGAGATCACCTGGGTCTGCGGCAACGCCGAGTCGCTGCCGATCCCTGATCGCAGCGTCGACCGCTACACCATCGCCTTCTGCCTGCGCAACGTCACCCACTGGGACAAGGCCATCGCCGAGGCGTTCCGGGTGCTGAAACCGGGCGGGCGCTTCATGTGCCTGGAATTCAGCCATGTCATCCTGCCGGGGCTGAAGCAGGCCTACGATTCCTATTCCTTCAACATCCTGCCCAGGGTGGGCGAGATGGTCACCGGCAACCGCGACGCCTACCAGTATCTGGTGGAAAGCATCCGCAAGTTCCCGCCCCAGGAAGAAATGGCCGCCATGATCGAGGGCGCCGGCTTCGAGCAGGTCAGCGTGCGCAATCTGTCGGCCGGGATCGCCGCCATTCATTCCGGCTGGCGCCTGTGAGCGAAACCCCATGATCCGGTCCATCCGCAATCTTCATCGCCTGCTCACCATCGGCCGGGTGTTGGCGCGCCACGACGCGCTGTTCCTGCTGGAGGATCCCCTGCCGCTGGCCCGCTATCTGTCGGCGGCGCTGCGCGGCGGCAAGCCGCCGGTAGGGTCGGGACGGCCGGGCGAACGGCTGGCCGAGGCGCTGACCGAACTCGGCCCCTCCTTCATCAAGCTGGGCCAGGCGCTGTCCACCCGCGCCGACCTGCTGGGCGAGGAGATGGCGGCCGACCTGTCGGGACTTCAGGACAAGCTGCCGCCCTTCCCCGCCGCGGACGCCCGCCACATCATCGAGGAAGAACTGGGCGGCAGCGTCGCCGACCACTATTCCAGCTTCGACGACATCCCGATCGCCGCGGCCTCCATCGCCCAGGTCCACTTCGCCGTCACCACCGAGGGCCGCGAAGTGGCGGTCAAGGTGCTGCGCCCCGGCGTCGACACCAAGTTCCGCCGCGACATCGACCTGCTGTACTGGCTGGCCGAATGGGCCGAGTTCGCCGTGCCGCGCATCCGCCGCCTGAAGCCGGTGGAGACGGTCAAGACCTTCGAGGATTCCGTCACCCTGGAGATGGATCTCCGCTTTGAGGCGGCGGCGGCGGCGGAACTGGCCGAGAATTGCCGCGGCGACGAACATTTCAAAGTGCCCGAGGTGGATTGGCTGCGCACCGGCCGCCGGCTGCTGACCCTGGAGCGGGTCGCCGGCATTCCGGTGGACGAGGTCGACCGGCTGCGGGAAGCCGGACACGACCCGGTCGACATCCTGGCCAAGGCCGCCGAGGCCATGTTCAACCAGGTGTTCCGCGACGGCTTCTTCCACGCCGACATGCATCCCGGCAATCTGTTCATCGATTCCGACGGCAATCTGGTGGCGGTGGATTTCGGCATCATGGGCCGGGTGGACCAGCGCACAAGGCGCTTCCTGGGCGAGATGCTGCTGGGCTTCCTGTCGGGCGACTACCGCAAGGTGGCCGAGGTTCACTTCGCCGCCGGCTATGTGCCCGCCGACCAGTCCATCGATTCCTTCACCCAGGCCTGCCGTTCCATCGCCGAGCCGATCCTGGGCCGGCCGCTGCACGAGATTTCCATCGCCAAGCTACTGGGGCAGTTGTTCCAGGTGACCGAGACCTTCGCCATGGAAACCCAGCCGCAACTGCTGCTGCTGCAAAAGAGCTTGCTGGTGGCCGAGGGGGTGGGGCGCATCCTCGACCCCCAGATCAATATGTGGCAGTTGGCCCAGCCGCTGATCGAGGGCTGGATGCGCGCCAATCTCGGCCCCGAGGCCAAGGTGCGGGAAGCGGTGGGCGGAGTACTCGGCTCGCTGGAGCGTCTGCCGCGCCTGCTGGCCGAAACCGAGAAGACCTATTCCATGCTGGTCAACCAGGGGCTGAAGCTCCACCCCGACACGGTGAAGAACATCTTCGCCACCCAGCGCCGCCGCCCCTCCTCGGCCATGCTGGCCTGGGCGCTGGCGGCCATCCTGGCGGTGCTGCTGATCCTGAAGTAGAGGTCTGTCGTGTGCCCCTCAATCGCCGGGCGCGCGCCTCCGCGCGCTTGGCTTTCGCGCCATGTGGCGCGGCGGCCTGTGGCCTTGCCTCCGAGCGAAGCTCGTCGGTCTTACTTGTGCTCGGGCGGCAGGCTGCAGCATTGGTGGACGACGTCGGCCTGGTCCCGCCGGTTCTCGTCCTTGAACGCCGCCAAGGCGCGCCCCAGGCGGGCGACGATGTTCCGCGACGGCGGCGCCCCCTCCGCCCTCAGCCGCGCCGTCAAGTCCGGCAGCTTCACCCGCCGGAGATCATAGCTCACCTCCAGGTGGCGCCGGTCCGGCAGCAGGCGGACGGCGCCGATCCCGTCGCTTTCCGCCAGCCGTGTCGCCACCGCCGGGTCGGCGGGCTGGGCCAGGGTCAGAATTCGGGTGCGGATCAAGGGTGTGTCGCTCATGGGACACCTCCGAAGTACGGTTCGACACACGCTTCGACAGTGCGCCGGTCCGGGAAGCATGCGCGCGGAAGATGCCGGCTGTAAAGAACCGTCCTGCCTGCCATACTTCCGGGGATAAGGCTCGGAGCGACCCCTTGGCGGATTCAGGCAAGCGCAGACGCAATTTCGTGGCGGCGGTCCTGCTGGCGGCCATCAGCTGCGCCGCCATCTATGCCGCCATCGCCGCCTGGCCCAACCAGGCCCGCAACCGCCCCATCAAGGTCGGCGTGCTGCATTCCCTGTCGGGCACCATGGCGGTGTCCGAGCGCACCGTCGCCGACGCCACCCTCTACGCCATCGAGGAGTTGAACCGGCGCGGCGGCGTGCTGGGCCGCCGGGTCGAGCCGGTGGTGGTGGACGGGCGTTCGGACTGGGCGGTGTTCGCCGCCGCCGCCGACCGGCTGATCGCCGTCGAGCGGGTTTCGGCGGTGTTCGGCTGCTGGACCTCGGCCTGCCGCAAGACGGTCAGGCCGGTGTTCGAGCACCGCGACGCCGTGCTGTTCTATCCGGTGCAGTACGAGGGGCTGGAGCAATCGCCCAACATCGTCTACACCGGCTCGGCTCCCAACCAGCAGATCATCCCGGCCATCAAGTGGACCCTGGACAATCTGGGGCGCCGCCTGTTCCTGGTGGGCTCCGACTACGTCTTTCCCCGCACCGCCAACAAGATCATCGCCGCCCAGACCGCCGCCCTGCACGGCCAGGTGGTGGGCGAGGCCTATGTCCCGCTGGGCGACCAGGACTTCGCCGCCATCGTCGCCGAGATCCGCAGAACCAAGCCGGACGTGATCTTCAACACCATCAACGGCGATTCCAACCTGGGCTTCTTCCGGGCGCTGCGGGCCGCCGGCATCACCCCCGCCCGAATCCCGGTCATGAGCTTTTCCATCGCCGAGGCCGAGGTCAAGGCCATCGGGCCGGCCATGCTGGCCGGCGACTATGCCGCCCGCAACTATTTCCAGAGCGTCGACACCGACGAGAACCGGGCCTTCGTCTCCGGCTTCAAGGCCCGTTACGGCCAGGATTACGTCACCACCGATTCCATGGAGGCGGCCTATTTCGGCGTCATGCTGTGGGCCAAGGCGGTGGAGGAGGCGGGGTCGCCCGATTTCCGCGACTTCCGCGCCACCATCAAGGGCCAGAGCATGGCGGCGCCCGGCGGCACCGTCACCATCGACCCGGCGACCCAGCACACCTGGAAGACGGTCCGCATCGGCCGCATCCGCCCTGACGGCAATTTCGAGATCCTGTGGGATTCCCAGCGGCCGGTGCGACCGGTGCCGTTCCCCTCCTTCCTGCCCAAGGGCGAGTGGATCAGCTTTCTCGACCAGCTTTACGGCGGCTGGGACGGTAATTGGGCGGCCCCTGCTCGCAAAGGACCGCCGTGATGATCCGCCGCATGGGACTGGCCGCCGAGATCGGGGTCGGCTATCTGCTGCTGGGGGTGCTGCCGCTGGTCATGGTGGTCTGGGCCTATTTCAGCGTCTCGGAGCAGGCGCTGAACGACGAGATCCGCCATAACCTCGCCTCGCTGGCCGACCAGAAGACCGCCCGCATTGAGGCCCTGGCCCAGGAGCGCCTGCGCGAGATTTCACTGCTGGCCTATGTCCCCACCGTGGTCGAGGTCATGGCGTCGCTGTCGCCGCCCGGCCGGCGGGTCAAGGCCGAGGAGCGCTTCCGCCCCATCCTGTCGCGCTTCGCCGACACCTACGGCGCCCGCAACCTGATGCTGGTGACGGCGGCGGGCGACGTGGTGTTCACCTCCACCGCCGGGCCGGCCTCGGGCACCAACCTGCTGTCGGGGCCGTTGCGCGGCTCGTTGCTGGCCAATGTCTTCGACCGTGCCCGCACCTTGCTGGAAAGCGAGATTTCCGACTTCGCCCCCTCCGCCCCCTATGGCCTGCCGGCCGCCTTCGTGGCGGCGCCCATCCTCGACGGCGGCAGCCTGATCGGCGTGGTGGTGATGGAGATCGACCCCGCCGCCATCACCGACATCCTGGCCGACTATGCCGGCCTGGGCCGCACCGGCGAAACCCTGGCCGGCGGCAGGGTGGCGCCCGGCCGCATCGCCCTCTACGGCCCGGTGCGCCATCCCCAGTCGCTGGCCCTCGACCATCAGTTGGCGGTCGGCGACCCCATGGGGCAGGTGCTGGACCGGGCCTTGCGCGGCGAGCGCGGCGTCGAGGTGGTCGAGGATTACCGGGGCGAGCGGGTGCTGGCGGCGTGGCGCTACCTGCCCTCCTTCCGCTGGGGGGTGGTGGTCAAGATGGATGTGTCCGAGACCCTGGCCAGCGTGGCGCGGCTGCGGGTCATGGGCCTGTGGATCGCCGGCATCGTCGCCATCTGCGGCCTGATGGTGGCGGCGTTCATGTCGCGGGCCATCACCGGACCGCTGGGCGAGTTGGGGCTGGCCACCCGCTCGCTGTCGCGCGGCGAATTCGACGAGCCGGTCACGGTGGAAGGCAGCCGGGAAATCGCCGAACTGGCCCATGCCTTCAACGACATGGCGCTGGAACTGCACACCTATCATCGCGGCCTCGAACGCAAGGTGGCCGAGCGGACCCGGGAGCTGCGCGACGCCAAGGAACACGCCGAGGCCGCCACCCGCGCCAAGACCGAATTCCTCGCCATGATGAGCCACGAATTGCGCACCCCCATGAACGGCATCATCGGCATGGCCGAGCTGCTGAAGGACCGGGTCGCCGCCCAGGATGCCGAGGCCGTGGGCTGGCTGGGCACCATCCGCCAGTCGGGCGAGACGCTGAGCGTTCTGCTGTCGGACATCCTGGACATGTCGCGGGTGGATGCCGGCGAGGTGGCCTTCGACCAGCGCCCGTTCCATCCCGCCGAACTGGTGGACAGCCTGGTGTCGCTGATGCGGGTGCCGGCCGCCGCCAAGGGCCTGACCCTGGAGGCCCATGCCGAGACCGACCTGCCGGCGGAGGTGGTGGGCGATCCGGCACGGTTGCGTCAGGTCCTGCTGAACCTGATGGGCAACGCCATCAAGTTCACCGATACCGGCGGCGTCACCATCACCGTAACGCAGGAGGAGGCGGAGGCGGGCGACCGCGTCCGGCTGCGCTTCCAGGTCACCGACAGCGGCATCGGCATCGCCCCCGAGGCGGTGGAAGCCTTGTTCGAGCCCTTCACCCAGGCCGACGCCTCGCGGTCGCGGCGCTATGGCGGGGCAGGTCTGGGGCTGGCCATCAGCCAACGGCTGGTGGATGGCATGGGCGGCACCATCGCGGTGGACAGCGCGCTCGGTCGCGGCAGCACCTTCACCGTCCGGCTGGACTTCGCCCGCGCCGCGCCGCCGGCGTCGCGGCCCCGGCTCGAGGGCGAAAGCTTGGCCGCCGGGGCGCCGCTGTCGGTGCTGATGGTCGAGGACGAGGAGGTCAACCGCCAGGTGCTGGCGGGGCTGCTGACCCGTGCCGGCCATCGCGTCGTCACCGCCAAGACCGGCGATGAGGCCATCCAGGCGGTGGCGGAACAGGATTTCGACGTCGCCCTGGTGGATATCCGCCTGCCCGGCATGGACGGCTTCGAGGCGACGCGGCGCATGCGGCTGCTGGCCGCCGAGCGGGGCCGCGACCTGCCGGTGGTGGCGGTCACCGCCAACCTGATGCGCGAGGACCGCGCCGCCTGCGCCGCCGCCGGCATGCTGGACGTGGTGGCCAAGCCCATCGATCCCCGCCGCCTGCAACAGGTCCTGGCGGCGGTGCGCTCGGGCGCCACGCCGGTGGCGGCGGCGGACGGCGAGACCGAACCCGATTCGGTGCTCAACACCCGCCTGCTCGACGAACTGGCCGAGGCGCTGGGGCTGGCCGAGGTCGAACGCCTGTCCATGGTGGCCGAGGCGGCGGTGCAGGCCGGATTGCATCGCCTGCGCCGGGCGGTGGAGAGCGGCGGCATCGACGAAGTCGCAGCCACCGCCCATCGCTTGGCCGGCAGCGCCGGCTCCAACGGCATGGCCGTGGTCCGCCGCCTCGCCAAGACCCTGGAAAGCGAGGCCCGCGTCGGCGAGTGGGCGCGAATCCCCGCCCTGGCCACCCAGTTGGAGGTGGCGGCGGAAGCCGGGCTGACGGCGTTGAAAGCCTGGATCGCGGAAAGATGACAAGCGCGGTCGGCCCCGTTATGGTGCGCCATGACCGCGACACAAGCCAACAACCCGCTTCACGGGATCACTCTGGAAACGGTGCTCACTACCTTGGTGCGGCGGTACGGCTGGGCCGGGCT
Organism: uncultured Magnetospirillum sp.; assembly: GCF_903853455.1. GTDB lineage: Bacteria > Pseudomonadota > Alphaproteobacteria > Rhodospirillales > Magnetospirillaceae > Phaeospirillum. The sequence continues at coordinate 17,881 of NZ_CAINTR010000142.1, read as the reverse complement.
GTGCGAGCAGATCAACCTCCAATGCTTCTTCAACAACCCCAGCATCAAATCCAGCCTGAAATTCCTCCGCAAAACCCCCTGGGCGCGCCAGAAGGTCGAGGAACTATACTTAAAAACATGCATTTCCCCTTAAGGAAGGCCTCCTGACGGCCTGCGGCCTCTTGCCCACCCTCCGAAGACGTATATCCTACGGTCTAGGAACTCTCGGATGGGGGACGGCATGGGAGGGCGGGGGCTGGGATTGCGACTGCGCTTGCTGGCCGTCGTCTTTCTGGCGGTTCTGCCGGCGCTGGCCCTGATCATCTACGATGCCGAAGCGGCCCGCCGGGCCGCCGCCGAACAGGCCACCCAATCGTCCTTGCAGTGGGTCCGCATCGTCGCCAACTACCATCACGACCTGGACCGGCAAGCGCGCACCTTGTTGAACGTCCTGGCGCGGGACCCGGCGGTTCTGTCCGGCGATCCGGCCGCGTGCAGCGCCCGCTTCGCCGACCTGTTGTTCAACGCGGTCAACGAGCCCGACAACTTCTTCAACTTCGTCGCCATCAACCTGGACGGCGACATCTACTGCGCCGCGCGCATCGGCACGCCGGGAAACATGCAGGTGCGCGACCGCGCCTATTTCTGGCAGGTGCTCGAACGCAAGACCGTGGTCACCGGCGAATACGTGTTCGGCAAGATCATCAACGCGCCGGTCATCCCGGTGGCGGGGCCGATCATGGCCGGCGGCGAGTTGAAGGGCGTCATGCTGGTCACCGTGAACCTGGCCTGGATCGCCAAGACCATGGCGCCGCGCCTGCCGCCCGGCGCCGCGTTGCGGCTCTATGACGGTCAGGGAACCATCCTGGTGCGGCTGCCCGACCACGCGGCGGCGGTGGGCACTCGCGACGCCATCTTCGACCGGGTGGTCTCCGGCGACGACGAGGGCACTTTCAGCGGCCGCGACGCCTCGGGCGGAGAGCGCCTCTACGCCTATGCCCGGCTTCCCTCCGGCGACCACGACTTCTATGTCGCCGTCGACCTGGCCACCGCCAATCTGTTCGCCGAGGCCAATGCTGCCCGGCGCCGGGGCCTGGTCGCCCTGGCCGGGGTGACGGCGGCGGTGCTGCTGGCCGCCTGGGCGATCGGCAATTCCTTGATCCTGCGCTCGGTGGCCCACCTGACCGGAGCGGTCCGCCTGATGGCGGCGGGCAACCTGTCGGCCCGGATCAGGGTGGACCGCCGCGACGAGATCGGCCAGTTGGGCGACGCCTTCAACGACATGGCGGCGGCGCTGCAGCGAAGCGCCGGCGAGGCGGAGGAGCGTGAGGCCGCCCTGCGCGACGCCAACGCCGCCAAAAGCAACTTCCTGGCCACCATGAGCCACGAGATCCGCACGCCGATGAACGGCATTCTCGGCATGGCCCGCCTCGTGCTGGACTCGCCGCTGGTCGCCGCTCAGCGCGACCAGATGGAGACGCTGAAAGCCTCGGCCGAGGCCCTGCTGGCCATCCTCGACGACATCCTGGACCTGTCCAAGCTGGAGGCCGGGCGTGTGGAGTTCGAGCATGTCGCCTTCAATCCGTCGCGGGTCGTCACGGGCGTGGCCACCCTGCTGCGGGCGCGGGCCGACGACAAGGGGCTGGGGCTCACCACCGCGCTCGACGCCGCCATGCCGGTCTGGCTCAGCGGCGATCCGGGACGGTTGCGTCAGGTGCTGCTCAATCTGGTGGGCAACGCCATCAAGTTCACCGATGCGGGGATGGTGGCGGTCCATGTCACGACGCTGCCCGCCAGGGGCGACCTGGCCGGCGTCGAATTTTCAGTGAGCGACACCGGCATCGGCCTGGACGAAGAGGCGCGGGAACGGCTGTTCCAAGCCTTCGGCCAAGCCGACGCGTCCATTTCCCGCCGCTTCGGCGGCACCGGCCTGGGGCTGGCGATCTGCAAGCGTCTGGTCGAGGCGCAAGGCGGCGAGATCGGAGTCGACAGCCAGCCGGGCGTCGGCAGCCGGTTCTGGTTCCGCCTCTGGTTTGCCGTCGCCGAGGCCCCGGCGGCTTCCGCCGCCGCCGCTCCGGCCCTCCAGTTGCCGGCCCTGTCGATCCTGCTGGCCGAGGACAATCCGGTCAACCAGAAGGTGGCGCTGGGTCTGCTGGCCAAGAGCCAGCATAAGGTCACCGTCGTCGCCAACGGCCTCGAGGCGGTCGCGGCGGCGGCGAAGGGCGGCTTCGACCTCATCCTGATGGACATGCAGATGCCCGGCATGGACGGGTTGGAAGCCTCCCGGCGCATCCGCCGCCTGCCCGCTCCCGCCGGTACGGTGCCGATCATCGCCCTGACCGCCAACGCCATGCGCGGCGACGCGGAGCGGTGCCACGCCGCCGGCATGGACGCCCACGTCGCCAAGCCCATCGACCCCGAGCATCTGTTCGCAACCATGGCGGCCGTCCTGACCGAGACGGCGGCGGCGGACCGGCCCGCTGGCACGGCGGTGGGGCAAGACGTGGCGGATGGCCTTTTGGCCCATCTCGGCCCCGACATCCTGCGCGAGTTGGAAGGAATCTTCCTGACCGCCGGCGCGGAAGGCTGTCGGAAGCTGCGGGACCTGGCCGGCGACGGCGACGGAGCGCTGGGCGAGATCCGCAGTCACGCCCACGACCTGAAGGGCATGGCGGCCTATGTCGGGGCGACCGCGCTCTCCCAGCTTGCCGCCGCCATCGAGGAGGCCGGCCGCACCGGCCGCACCGGCGAGGCCTCGGCGCTCATCGCCACCCTGCCCGAAACCTGGGACGCCACCGTTCTGCATCTCGGCGACATGATGAAAGCCGCGGCGACCGAGACCGCCTGATTCGCCATATTGCGAATGTCAATCATTCACGTCACATTCATCCTCAGCGCAAAACATGGTTGCATGACTTTGGTATTAACTATGGAATACCCCCCACCGAGCGACCCCACGCTCTGGAGGATCGAGGAGCCCCCTTAGCCGTGCGAGAACAGACCCTGCCGACCGCTCCCGATACCCTCGGTCTATGGCCATGAGCCTGGATGTGGCCACCCTCCTGACCGTTCTCGTCATGGTCTCGGCCATGGCGGCTGCCTTCGTGTGGTTTCTTTACAGCGGCCATCGCCCCATTCCCGGGATCAAGGCCATCGCCTGGTCCAACACCCTGGTCTGTATCGGCTTCCTGGGCGTCATCGCCCGCCCCGTTTTGCCGACGCTCGTCTCGTTCATGGGGGCCAATGCGCTGATCTGCGCCGGCTATCTGGTGGCGCTCTACGGCATGGCGGCGTTCTTCCGCAGCCGGGTCAATCCGCTCATTCTCGCCATGATCGGCGCCGCCTATTGCGCCGAGTTCGCCTATTTCTATTACGTCCAGCCCTCCTACAATACCCGGCTGTTCTGCTATCTGATGTTCTACTCGCTGGTCATCGCCTATGTCCTGCGGTTGACGGTGCGGGAGTACCGCCGAACCGGCAACACCTCGCATCTGGCTGCGGCGGGGGTCGCCGGCCTTCTGTGCGTATCGTTCTTCGCCTGCGCGCTGTTGCCGCTGTTCCGGGACCGGGGCACCGACGTCCTGTCTCCCAACTGGGTCAACGCCCTGGTGATCGTCGAGCAGATCTTTTTCGTGGTCGGTTGGACGTTGTCGTTCACCCTGATGGTGAGCGAGCGCCTGAACCAGGAGAGGATCCGGGCCGAGGCCGACAGCAAGGTCAAGTCGGAAGCCCTGGCCAATATGAGCCACGAATTGCGGACGCCGCTGAAGGCCATCATCGGCTTCGCCGACGTCATCGACAGTAAGGCTCTGGGGGAAAACAGCCCGAAATACGCCGAGTACATCAAGGACATCCGGTTTTCCGGGCAGCACCTGCTGCTGCTGATCAACGACATCCTCGACATTTCCCGGATTGAGTCCGGCAAGCTGGAACTCCACGAGGAACGGGTCGAGATCGCCGGTCTGGTCGAATCCGTTCGCCGCATGACCGGGCCGCGCGCCGAGGCGGCTGGGGTCACCGTCTCCTGCACGCTGGACAGCCCCTTCAAGGTGACGATCTGCGACGAGTTGCGGTTGCGGCAAATCCTCGTCAATTTGCTGGTCAACGCCGTGAAGTTCACCCCCGAGGGGGGACGGGTGGACATTTCCACCCTGAACCGTCCCGGCGGCGGCGGCGCGTTTGTCATCGCCGACACCGGGATCGGCATGGATGCCGCCGGGATCAAGCGGGCCTTGACCAAATATTGTCAGGTGGAAAGCACCCTGACCCACCGACAGGAGGGCATCGGACTGGGGCTTCCCCTGGCCGTGGCCCTGACCGAAGCCCATGGCGGCCGGCTCGAGATCGCCAGCACTCCGGGAATCGGCACCACCATCACCGTGGACCTGCCGGCCTTCCGCTGCCCCGCCGCCGAAGCCCTGCCCGCCCCCTGACGCCATCGTATTTGCGGCAGACGGCGCATTGCACGCTCCCCATACTATCGACTTAGGGTGCTATACGATGGTATGGTTTGGCAGGCTGCCTGTCCCGAGGATAGGCGCCTTCCAAGGACGGAGTGGTCGTGATGTTTCAGTTGCGTCTTGCTGGCAAGGTCTACTTTGCCGTGGCTATTCTCGTTGCGGCCGTCGTGGTGGTTGGCGTCATGGGGCTGAGCACTCTCCGGTCCTACAAGACCGTCGTCGATGAGATGGGCGACGTCTCGCGCAGCGCCGTCCTGGGAGAGCGCGTCAACGGCCTGATCCTGTCGGTGGTGATGGATTCGCGCGGCATCTACATGGCCCAGGACCGGGCCGAGGCCGAGAAATACGCGGTGCCGCTGCTCAAGAACCTGGATAGGCTGCGCACGGTTCTCAAGGAATGGCGCGACCAGTTTCCGGCCGACAAACGGGGCCGCTTCACCGCGGCGGAAACGGCGACCGAGGACTTCATCCGCTTCCGCGCCGAACTGGTTCGCCTGTCGCGCGAGACGACGCTGCCCGAGGCGCGGGCCTTCGGCGACAACGACGCCAACCGCAAGGTCCGCGGCGCCCTCAACGACACGATCAAGGCGCTGGCGGCCGAGAACGAGGGCGAGGTGATCCGCCTCCACGACCTGATCCAGTCGGAGTTCGGCGCGCAGCAGGCCCGACTGCTCATCGTCTTGGCCCTGGGTTTGCTTTTCGGCGTCGCCACCGCCATGCATGTGGTCCGGGCCAAGATCGTCACCCCGCTGCGCCGCATCACCGCCGTCATGAAGACGCTGGCCGCCGGTGATTTCTCCGCCATGGTTCCCTTCGCCGACGCCAAGGACGAGATCGGCACCATGGCCGGGGCGGTGGAGGTCTTCAAGCGGAACGGCCAGGAGAACGAGCAGTTGCGCGTGGCCCAGGAAGATGAGCGGCACCGGGCGGAACGCGACAAGGCCGACACCCTCGGCCGCATGGCCGATCACTTCGAGGCCACCGTCAAAGCCAAGGTCGCCGAGGTCGCGGTATCGTCCTCGGCCATCGGGCGCACCGCCAATACCATGGCGCTGCATTCCGAGCACAGCGGCGGCCGGTCGCTCTCCGTCGGCGACGCCGCGCGCAACACCAACGACCGCGCCACCGTCGTTTCGGCGGCGACACGGCAACTGGCCGCGTCGGTCAACGAGATCGCCCAGCAGGTCAGCCAATCCACCGAAATCGCCCGCAAGGCGGTGAACGACGTCACCGCCACCTCCACCCATATGCGGGGGCTGTCGCAGGCGGTTCAGGCCATCGGCGAAATCGTCAAGCTGATCAGCGACATCGCCGCCCAGACCAACCTACTGGCACTCAACGCCACCATCGAAGCCGCCCGGGCGGGAGAGGCCGGCAAGGGCTTCGCCGTGGTGGCGGGCGAGGTCAAGAACCTGGCCAACCAGACCGCGCGCGCCACCGACGAGATCACCCGGCAGGTCAGCGCGGTCCAGGATTCTACCCGCGAGATGACCGCATCCATCGACGGGGTCGCCGAGACCATCCGCGCCATCGACGAAGTGTCCTCGGCCATTGCCGGCGCCGTCCAGGAGCAGGAGGCGGCGACGCAGGAAATCGCCACCAACATCGACCAGGTCGCCCACGAGGCCCAGGAGGTTTCCAGCAGTGTCACCACCCTGGCCAACGCCTCGACCCAGGCCTGCGCCGGCACCGTCCGGGTCATCTGGAGCGCCAACAGTCTGGCCCAAGTGGTCCGGTCCCTCGACGGCGAGGTCGAACAGTTCCTGGGCAAGGTGCGCGACCTGCAAAGCGGCCGCGCCTGAGTTCCAAATCCCGATGAGAGTACCTCATCGGGATTTGGTCAGGAGCAACGCGACGCGCGGCCCATGCCGCGGAAGGCAAGGGCGCTCGCGCCCGCCAGCTTCGCTGGCAAACATATGATTGCACGCCTACGCGTGCCCGCCGATTGAGGGCGCCGCTGATCGGCTCCGATCAGCGGGATACGGTATTATTTCGGCGTCCACATGATGTTGGCGTCGCCGTCCTCGCTGTTGCACAACTCGGTGATGATCGCCGACGAGATGCGGTTGGGGGTCACCCCGTTGACGGTCAGAACGCCCTTGCGGACCAGGATCCCACCCGCCGCCGCACAGATTCGCGGCGCCACCCCTTCGGCCACCACGACCGTGCGGCCCTCGACCACACGCCGTGTGATCAGGACGCCGCCGGGAGGACGATCCGACGCCGCCTCCGGCTCCGCTTCCCCGGCCGCGATGACCTGGGCGGCAAAGGCGTTGCCGTCCGCGAAGTTGGAACCGCCTTGGTGGCGGGCGCCGTACCACAGCGAAAGCCCCCCCAGGACGACCATCACCACAACGGCCGCCAGCACGCCCCGCCCGGTCGTGGCGGTGTAGCCTCTCCCGGAGATCGCATGGTGAGCGGCCCGAGGCCGTCTCCGAGCCTCCGGCGGATAAACGATGTCGCGCGGCAACCGATGCTCCTTGGCCGCTTGCAGCACCTCGACGCAGTCGCGCGCGATCCGGCGCATCCGGGGCTGGATCTCTTCGGGAGGCGCGTTGCCGTCACCACCGGCGAAGATGCCGTGGATACATTGGGTCAGTTTCTGAGCCAGCCCCCGGTCCACCGGCCGGCGCAACATCAGCGCCACCGCCAGGACGGCAAGCTCCTCGAGATGTCCGGGATCCTTGATCACCGGAATTTTCCGGATGACGGCCTGAAACAGCGCTTCTTGTTCTGCAGGCGGGAGAGAGGTCGGCACGGCACCACCCCATCGAGACACTTGTCGATGGTACCATGTCATATGGTTATAAACAGCGTTCAGGCGCCAGGTAAACCAAGCGAGAACATCCGTCCCGTCACAGGACCTTGCGCAACTCGCCGAGGAAATCCTCCACCACCGTGCCCAGTTGTTCCGATTGGCACGACAGCTGGTGGGCGGCGCTCAGAACCTCGCTGGCGGCGTGGCCGGTTTCGTCGGCCCCGTCCGACAGTTTGTGGACATTGCCGCTGACCTGGGTGGTGCCGGCGGCGGCGCGCTCGACGTTCTGGGCGATCTCGCGGGTGGCGGCGCCCTGCTGCTCGACGGCGGCGGCGATGACCGCGGCGTAGTCGCTGATCTTGCCGATGGTGGCGGCGATGGACTGGATCTCCACCGCCGACTCGGCCGTCGCCGATTGCACCGCCGCGATCTGCGCCCCGATCTCGCTGGTGGCCCGGGCGGTCTGGGTCGCCAGGACCTTGACCTCGCCCGCCACCACGGCGAAGCCCTTGCCCGCCTCTCCCGCCCTGGCCGCTTCGATCGTGGCGTTGAGCGCCAGCAGGTTGGTCTGCGACGCGATGTCGTTGATCAGGTTCACCACCTCGCCGATCTTGGTCGAGGCCGTGGCCAATCCCTGGACCATGGCGTTGGTGCGACCGGCCTGCGCCACCGCCGCCTGGGCGATGGCGGTCGATTGGGCGACCTGCCGGCTGATCTCGGCGATGGCGGCGGACAACTCCTCGGCGGCGGCGGCGACGGTGGCCACGTTGCTCGAAGCCTCCTCGGCGGCGGCGGAGACCGTGATGGCGGTGGAGCTGGTGCCGACGGCGATCCGCTCCATGCCTTCGGCGGTGGCCTGCAATTCGGTGGCGGCGGCGGCGGTCAGGTCCACCACCTTGCCGACGGTGCTTTCGAAATGGGAAGTGACGGTGGCGAAGTCGGTCACCTTGCGGTCCATGGCGATGGTGGCGGCGTTGATGATTTTCGACGCGTTGAGGAAACTGCCCAGCATGCCCCGCTCGACGATGCGGCGGTAATAGCTGCCACGGCTGACATACTCCATGGATTCCGCCGCCTCGCGGACGAAGGCATCGGCGCGGTCGATCAGGCCGTTGACGCTGTGCAACAGTTCGCCGGTCAAGCCGCCCTCGCGGATCCCAACCAGACGGGCCTCGAAATCGCCGCGCGCCACCGAGCGCATGGTGGCCACCGCCGAAGCCAGCCGCGCGCGCAACCGCAGCAGCAGGGCCACCGCCGCCAGCGACGCGACCAGCCCGAGGGCGGCGATCCCCAGAATCCATGGCTGGACCTGGCCTTGCAACGGTTCCGCCGCCACGATCACCGCGAACAGGATCGCGGCGGCCGTCATGGCCATGCGGGCGTTAAAGAGAGACGACGAACTGGTCATAGCCGACTCCTTTGTCCTGAAGGATCGCCTGCAGCAGGTCGGAGGAGGCCTGCAACCCGGCCTTGGGGTCGGCGGCCTGCCGTTCGGTCTGGCTCAGGGTCCGGTACAGGGGGATGATCGCGTCGTCCAGCGGGGCACGGTCCGGCACCCGCCGGCTGGAATGGAACCCGACGATGCGGTGTTCGGCATCGAAGCTGGGCGTCACATGGGCCAGCACCCAATAGTGGTCGCCGCGCTTGGTGCGGTTGACCACATAGGCGAAGATTCCGCCGCCGCCCAGCAGCCGCTCCCACAGAAGCTTGAAGATGCAGCGCGGCATGTCCGGGTGACGGATCAGGTTATGCGGCTTGCCGATGACTTCATCCTCGGAATACTCGCTCACCGTCAGGAAGGTGCGGTTGGCATAGGTAATCGTCCCCTTGGGGCAGGTTTTGCTGACGATGACCTCGTCCTTGTCGAAGAAAACTTCGACCCCCGTGATTTGATCGCTCATTGACATGGAGTAACTCCACCACGGCATTTCCCATAAGAATATTGTCCCCATTCTTCTCCGATAGCTTCTGGGAAAAGGTATGACCATTCCGCCGCACCGCAATAAAGTATTAGTTGATGTCACGGACAGTCGATTGCAACAAAATGATACGGATTATGATGACGACGAGCCCCCCACCGTAGCGGATGTTTAACGTCCTGCACGGCGCATATCTGCTACATCTTGCGGCCTCGCGGGCAGGCCAGTCCCGGTTCGCCCTAAAGGCTTTCCCCTATTAACCCTAGGGTGTAATATCCCGAACGAAAGATATGGGCTTATGGCCCGTCGCCACCGGCCGGGTACCGTCGCCGCATCGAATAGGATCGCCCCAACAATCGTCCATCCGATATAGTCCCTCCGTCGAATGCCATGCCCGAATCGAAAGCCATGTCGTTTTGAACCAGATCAGCGAACTGCGCTCTCCACCTGAAACGGCAGGGGAACCGTCGTCGGCTGGGCGTCGCCCCTATCTCCTCCCCTTGCTGGGCGGCGGGGCTTTCATCATCTCGGTGATCGTATCGCTGATCGGCTGGGCCATCCTGCACGGCCGGGCCGACGCCCATCACACCGCTGAAATCACCACCGCCAACCTGTCCCAGATCCTCGCCGACAACTTCAACAGCGCCATCCGTCAGGTCGATCTGGGCATGCTGTCCATCCTGGACGAAGTGGCGCGGCAGCAAGCCAGCGGCCACCGGGAGGACGGCGCCCTGCGGGCGGCGCTGGCCCGGCAGGATTCCCGCCACCCCGGCCTTCTCGGCTTTCGCGTCTATGGATCCGACGGAAAGCTGCGCACCGGCGTCAGCAACATCGTCAACCCCAACTCGGACCTGTCGCAACGCGACGATTTCAAGATCCTGCGCGACATGCCGACCAGCGCAATGGTGGTGACCCCGCCGGTGTTCGGCCCCGCGGTCCAGCAATGGGTGATTTCGCTGGGCCGCCGGATCACCAATCCCGACGGATCGTTCGGCGGAGCGGTGTACAGCGCGATCCCGGTCAAGGCGCTGGCGCAGTCCTTTGCCTCCGTCGATCTGGGACCAGGTGGTACCGTGGCGCTGTATCACACCAGCTTCAAAATCGCGGCGCGGTTCTCCGAGACCAAGGGGCCGAACGATCCGGTCGGCCTGTCCATCACCGACGACCGGCTGCGCGCCATCATCGCCTCCGGCGCCCCGACCGCCCAATACGACTACACCTCCCCCATCGACGGAATCCGCCGGACCGCCCATGTGCGGAGGATCGAAGGGCAGCCCTACTACCTCCTGGTCGGACAGGCGGAAGACGGCTATCTGGCGGACTGGCGGCGCAACAGCGTCTACCTGATGGTGTTCGGCGGATTCATGGTGGGGCTGGTGCTGTGGGGAATGCGGATCCTCCATCGGCGCATGTCCGACTGGCGGCGGGCCACCGCCGCCCTGACGGAGAGCGAGGAAAAGCTGCGCGGCCTGTTCCAGCTCTCGCCGCTGGGCATCGCCCGGACCAGCCTCGACGGGCGTTTCGTCGAATTCAACGACGCCTTCCGCGACATCACCGGCTATGACGGCGACGAGTTGAAGGCTCTCGATTACTGGGCGCTGACCCCCAGGAGCTACGCGGCCGACGAAGCCCGGCAGATGGCCTCCCTGCAATCGACCGGGCGCTACGGTCCCTACGAGAAGGACTGCGTCCGCAAGGACGGCTCCCTGGTGCCGCTGCAAGTGCGGGGCATGCTGATGGCCGGGCATGACGGACGGCCCTATGTGTGGTCGCTGGTGGAGGACATCACCGCGCGGCGGGAGCACGAGCGTCAACTGATGTTCTACCGCAACCTGATCGAATACAGCGCCGATTGCGTCTATGTGATCAGCCCGAGCCAGGGCTTCCGGATGGTCTTCGTCAACGACGCCACCTGCCGGCACTATGGTGTCGGGCGGGAGGAACTGCTGCGGTGGCGCGTCCCCGACTGGGACCCCAACTTCACCGATCTGTCCAGCCTCGAGGTTTTGTGGCGGGAGACCCGCGACAAGAAGAATGTCCAGGTGGTGACCTCCCACCGCGTCGCCTCCGGCCGCCTGGTTCCGGTGGAGATTTCGTCGAATTATCTGATCCACGACGGCGAGGAGTTCATCGCCGGCTATTTCCGCGACATCAGCGACCGCATCGCCGCCGAGACCGCCATGCGGGAGAAGACCGAGGCGCTGTCCCAGTCCAACGCCGACCTCGAACAGTTCGCCTATGTCGCCTCGCACGACCTGCAAACGCCGCTGCGCAATATCGTCAGCTACGCCCAACTGCTGGACCGCCGCTACAAGGGCCGGCTGGACGCCGACGCCGACGATTTCATCGGCTTCATCGTCGACAGCTCCAAGCAGATGACCTGGCTGATCACCGACCTGCTGGAATACTCCCGCGTCGCCAGCCAGTCGAAGCCGCTACGCCCGACCTCGGCCGGCGAGGCTGTCGTCCAGGTCCTGGCCAACCTCAAGCTGGAGATCGACACGGCCGGGGCCGACGTGACCGTCGGCGACCTGCCGCAGGTTCTGGCCGAACCATCCCATCTGGTCAGCCTGTTCCAGAACCTGCTGGGAAACGGCATCAAATACCGTGCCCCCGACCGCAAGCCGCTCCTGTCCGTGACCGCCGAACGGATGGCGCCCGACCTGTGGCGTTTCGCCGTGGCCGACAACGGCATCGGCATCGAATCCGCCTATCACGACAAGATCTTCGAGATTTTCCAGCGCCTGTATCCCAACGCGGAAACGGACGGCACCGGCATCGGCCTGACCTTGTGCCGCCGGATCGTCCATCGCCTGGGCGGAAGCATCTGGGTGGACTCGACCCCCGGCGCGGGCACCACGATCTATTTCACCATCAAGGACGCCAGCGCCTGAACCCGGGTCAGGATGGGGGAAAGCGGATCGTGACCTGAGTGCCCACCCCGACGGCGCTGGTGATGCCGACGCCACCGCCGTGAAGCTCGGCGATGGCCTTGACGATCGCCAAGCCAAGCCCGGACCGCCCCCCCGTCCCCGCCCGTTCGACCCGGTAGAAGCGGTCGAACATATGGGGAAGGTGGTCCGGCGCGATGCCGCATCCGGTGTCGGCCACCGTGATTCGCGCCCCCTCCTTGTCCGACCCGACGGCGATGGTCACCCTCCCGCCGGGCGGCGTGTAGCGGATGGCGTTCGACACCAGATTGCCGACGGCGCGCAGGGTCAGCAGGCGGTCGATGACGGCCATGGGCGGCGGATCGGGAATGACCACGTCGAAAATCACGCCGGCCTCGCTCGCCACCGGTTCGTACAGGTCGTGGACGGCCAGCACCTCGCGCCCCATATCGACCGCCTCGCGGGTCAGCGCCATCGCCTGGTTCTCGGCACGGGCCAGAAACAGCATGCGATGGACGAGATCCGACAGGGTCACGATTTCTTCCAGCGAGGATTCGAGAATGTCCCGATAATCAGCGGAGGATCGCTCCGCCCGCAAGGCCACCTCGATCTGCCCGCGAACGATGCCGAGCGGTGTCCTCAACTGGTGCGCGATGTCGTCGGAAAATTGGGAAACCCGGTCGAACGAGCGTTGAAGCCGCTCCAGCATGGCGTTGAAGGTCTCGCCCAGGGCCGCCAGTTCCATCGGCAGGCGCGAGACGTCGATGCGCTTGTCCAGGGTGGAGCTCTCGATCCCGCGCATGGTCTCGACCAATGTCCGCACCGGCCGGATGCCGTGAAGGGCGATACGGTAGCCGATCGCGCCCGCGACCGCGAAAGCCAGCCCGAACAGCCCCCACATGCGCCCGCGATAGGGAGCCAGCAGCCGCCCTTCGTCGTCGGCCTCGGTGGCGACCTGGACGGTGTTGTCGTTCACCTTGGACGCCGCCACCCAATAGGGCCGCCCCGACAGGCCATGAATGACCGTGGGCTTCCGCCATGAGGGGATGGTGGCGGCGGGAAGCTCGGAATCCATTCCGTCCGTCTGCGCCAGGATACTGCCATCGGGGCGGAGAACGCGGACGAACGTATCCCGATCCAGGTACGATTCGCCGGAATTGGCCAGCATCTGAACCGTGGTCGGCGGCGGCAACGCATCGGACAGCAGCGCCTCGACCAGCATCAACTTGGTGCTGACCACCATCTCGTCCTCGGACGTCAGATGAGCGGCGACCCTCCAATACATCAGCAGCGTCGCCGCGAACAACAGCACGAAGGCCATCACCGCGAACCAAACGGTCAGACGCATGGCCAGGGACGACCGGAACTGACACAACATCCGGACCACCGAGGCAAGCGCGGTCACGCCCGTTGCTCCAGGACGTAGCCCACCCCACGGACGGTGTGGATGAGAGGCGGAGCGAAGGGGTCGTCGACCTTCTGCCTCAGGCGGCGGATATGGACGTCGATGACGTTGGTCTCGCTGTCGAAGTTCATGTCCCACACCTGCTCGGCGATATAGGTTCGGGTCAGCACCTCGCCGCTGCGCCGGCACAACAGCAACAGCAGGCTGAATTCCTTCTGGGTCAGGTCGATCCGCTGTCCCCCGCGCGTGGCCTTGCGGCGCTGGCCGTCCACTTCGAGGTCGGCGATGGTCAGCACGTCCGCCTGCCGGACCGGTCCCCGCCGCAAAACCGTGCGCAGGCGCGCCACCAGTTCGGAAAAGGCGAAGGGCTTGGGCAGGTAATCGTCGGCGCCCAGTTCCAGCCCCTTGACCCGGTCCTCCACCCCGTCGCGGGCGGTCAGGAACATCACCGGCAGATCGAGGCCGCGCCGGCGCAGCTCGGTCAAGATGTGCCAGCCATCGCATCCCGGCAGCATGATGTCGAGCAGGGCAAGGTCGTAATCGCCGCGCAGCGCCATGTCGAGGCCGTCCTCGCCATTGTCGGCCACATCGACGACGAAGCCGGCCTCCTGGAGGCCTTTCTTCAGGTAGCTCGCGCTTTTCTTTTCGTCCTCGACGATGAGAAGCTTCATGGTCGGCCCCCCCGCCCGCGTTCAACTCAGGATAAGGCCTCCAAGATAGAGGCGGAAGATTACGCCAACATGAACCGCAGGTTAAGAAAGGGGGCCGAAGAATTAATCTTCGGGTCATCGGTGCGTCATGTGCAGCCGCTAAATTAGCCCCCGTCAATTCTGGCATTATTTTCAGGGCTTTCCGGGGGGCTCGCATGATTCGGACCTACAAGTTCACGGGGGTGATGGCCGCCCTGGCCGTCGCGGCCCTCCTGCTGCTGCCGCAATCGGCCGAGGCCATGCCGGCTTTCGCTCGCCAGACCGGGCTGGAGTGCATCAGCTGCCATGTGGGCGGCTTCGGTCCCCAGCTCACCGATTTCGGCCGCAAGTTCAAGCTGATGGGCTACACCCTCGGCGAAAACATTACCAATCCGGCCGAACATCTGTCTGGAATGATCTTCGGCGGCTACAACCACGTGAACAAGGACATGCGGCGCGGCACCGAGTTGCCGGACTCCGCCGGTTCGGCGACCCAATCCAACGTTCGCCAGGGGCGCTTCGCCGCCAACGACAACTGGACCCTGGATCAGGCGGCGATTTTCTACGGCGGCACGGTCTACGGCAAACTGGGCATGCTGGCGCAGGCGACCTATAACGGCGTCAACAAGAACTTCGCCTGGGACAACACCGACATCCGCTTGGCCGACACATTCGAGATCGGCGGCACCGACCTGCTGCTGGGCGCCACGGTCAACAACAACCCGACGGTGCAGGATGCCTGGCAGACCACCCCGGCCTGGGGCTTCCCCTATGTCAAGGCGGGCCTCGGCTCGCTGTCGCCGGCCACGTCGCCGCTGCTGCTGGGGGCTCAGGGGCAGAAGGTGGTGGGTGAAGGCATCTACGGCCTATGGGACGACCTGATTTACGCCGAATTCAGCAACTATTCCGGCCTGTCGCGCGCGCCTCAGGCCGCGCTCGGCCAGATCGGCGCCGACAGCGCGGCGCGCCTGGGGGCGTTCAACCCCTATTGGCGCCTGGCGTTGCAGCATACCTTCGACGAGCATTATGTGGAGTTGGGCACCTTCGGCATGGTGGCGCGGCAATCTCCCGGCACCACGGCCCAGCCCGGCAGCGGCAACACCAGCCTGCCGTTCGGCATGGCGCTGCGCCAGTACGGCACGGACAAGCTCACCGATTACGCCCTCGACGCCACCTACCAGGGGACCTTCGCCGGCGGCGACCATATCGTCTCGCTCTATGGCTTCATCCTGCAGGAGCGGCAGTACTGGGGCGCCACCAACAATGCCCAGGCGAACACCGATATTGGCCTGACCAACAGCCAGAATCCGCGCGACAAGCTGACGACCTTCCGTGCCACCGGCTCGTACTATTTCCAGAACGACTACGGCATCACGGTGTCGCGGACGGTGACGGTGGGCAACCAGGACACCGGGCTGTACACCACCCGCGTCGCCAAGCCCAATTCCGCCTATTGGACGGTCCAGTTGGACTACACTCCGTTCGGTCACGAGGACACCTGGGGCTATCCCTATAACAATATCCGGCTGTTCGCCCAGTACACCGCCTATGACAAGTTCAACGGCGCCAAGGACAACTACGACAACAGCGGCCGCAACGCAGGCGACAACAACCTGCTCTACACCGGGCTGTGGTTCGCCTTCTGACCGGCCGAGGACGTGTCGGTTCTGTTCATCAGCGGCTCAGGAGGGGGGCAGGGGGAGGGAATCCGTCTTGCTGGCCGTCGATGAAAGGACCGGCACTGTCGCTGAGATTAAATGATTTGATCGTGTCTGAGGGGCTTGGGGCGGCGTTTCAGCGCGACGAACTGGTGCGAATAGGGAGGCTAAAATGAGAATAACGAAGGCCATTGCGTTTGCATGCACAATATCGATTCCAGCATTAGCGCCGATAGGCGCGTTTGCTGGAAATACAGAGACGCTTCCAATTGAGGATGTTGTTCATAAGCTTGCAATTGATGGGTATGATGCGCACTCTATATTTTGCAGGCAAGGCGCCATCTGCACGGCTGCGGTTGCCGACAGCGATAACAATCTCCTGATTGTTGCCGTTAATGGGAAAACCGGCAAGATTTTCCAGCGGGCTATCTTTGGTCATGCCGTTCACGCTGACATCCAAGGTAAGGAAATCAGTGGCGATGCTGCCGTGAAATCCGTATTGGGGCAGGGAAAGTTCAAGCTTGTATCAATGGAATATAAGTCCGCAACATTTCTGGTCCACGTGGAGGACAGCGCAAGCAAGGCCCACGTGTTCCAGGTTGACGAGCGTGACGGCAGTGTTATGGAAGTAAAGAATTAGGGCGTCAATTGTCCTCCGCCGTCTTAACTCCAAAGTTCTCTCCGATTGGAGCGACGAAGATCAAGGCCCGTGCCACATCCCCGGCGCGGGCCTTGTCATTTGGCGACCACGACGCCCTTGGCGGTGTCTTCGTGGTATTCGCCCACGAACGCATATTCGCCGGCATTAAGCGGCCCGACGATGACCCGGATTTCGTCGCCGCCCTTGACCACCTTCTCGCGTTTCAGGTCGTGGCTTTCGAATTCCTCGGGAGTGTCGTCCAGATTGCGCACCACCAGGGTCACCTTCTTGCCAGCCGGAATTTCCAGGCGATCCGGGCTGAAGCGGTGGTTCTTGATGACCAGCTCGTAGGCGTCGCCGTCGGCCGCCAAAGCCGGGAGAGCGAAGGCAACCAGGGCCAGCGCCAGTGTCGTTCTCATCCGCATGCGGCGTTCCTTTGCTAGAATGCGATCTCGTATTCGGCCTTCCACTTGACGGTGTGGTCGGCGGTCAGATTGGTCAGGCCGGCGAGGTAGCCCAGCTCGTATTTGAACTCTCCGGCGCGGCCCACGCCGAGGGTGCCGGTCAGGACCGGGCCGACGCGGTGCTGCTGGTTACGAGGGTTGTTCATGCCGTTGACGTCGCCCAGTTGGCCGAACACCTCGATGGCCGGGGCCAGCTCCTTCAGCCAGTCGTAGCGCCACTGCGCGCCGTAGGTGGCGACCGGATAGCCCGAGGAGTGGATCCCCACCTGCTTTTCCATGTAGAAGTTGCCGGTGACGGTGGTGGGGCCGAGGCTCTTTTGCAGGACGGGGCCGAACTTGACGGTGTCGGGGTCGGTGGTGGCGTTGACCCTGCCGTATTCGATCCAGAACGCGCCGTCCAGCCAGAGTTCGCCTTGGGCGAACGGCGCGATCATGCCGCCCAGGGTGGTGGCCTTGAAGCGGCGGTCGGAGCCGGGGCCGGCCTCGCGGGCCCACTCGCCCTCCAGTTCGATCAGCAGGTGGTCGTTCACTCCGTATTCCAGTTCGTGCACCACGCTCAACTCGTTGCTGCGGCGGTCGCTGCGCGAATATCCGGCCGAACCGACCTGCTCGAGCGACAGCTCGTCCTTCTCGACGACGGGAGAGCGGACCTTGAACTCGGCCCGGACACCACTGGCGGCGGCGAGGATCGCGGTGGCGGCCAAGGCCAAGGCGGCGGGCAGAAGGCTGAATTTCATGGGGGAGCGGCCCTTCGAATTATATGCGAATAAGTATCAACATCATCGCGATTTGAGGTGTAAGGCGAATTCCACCGCGGATCAAGCATATTTTTTAGGGTCTTTCCCGCATGCCCTCGAAACGCCATCCGTGACGCCCCCCCTCACCATCCCTCAGTTTCTCCATACCAGCCACAGGGGAGGCAATGGGGCGAAGGATTGGAAGATGGCCTGAAGGCGGCGAATGCCGCGCTTGAAGAAGGATGTCAGGCTTCGGAGGGCCTTGCGCGGGCGGTCGGCGG
>NZ_CAINTR010000141.1 GCF_903853455.1 uncultured Magnetospirillum sp. | reverse complement strand
GCCGGCCAATTACGA
This sequence comes from uncultured Magnetospirillum sp., assembly GCF_903853455.1. Classification (GTDB taxonomy): domain Bacteria; phylum Pseudomonadota; class Alphaproteobacteria; order Rhodospirillales; family Magnetospirillaceae; genus Phaeospirillum. The sequence continues at coordinate 1,544 of NZ_CAINTR010000141.1, read as the reverse complement.
CCCCATCGCCCGCACCTATGCCGGCTCGTGGGACGGCACATTCACGCTGGCCTGGAGCGACAATCCCGCCTGGTGCTTCTACGACCTGCTGACCAACGGCCGCTACGGCCTCGGCGACCAGATCGACGTCGCCCAAATCGACAAGTGGCAGCTCTATGCCATCGGCCGCTACTGCGACGAACTGGTGCCCGACGGCTTCGGAGGGCAGGAACCGAGATTCACCTGCAACCTCTACCTCCAGAGCGAGGCCGAGGCCTACACGGTAATCCAGAACCTCGCCAGCATCTTCCGCGGCATCGTCTACTGGAGCGCCGGCGGCATCGCCGTGATGCAGGATGCGCCGGCCGACCCGGTGCAGATGTTCACCCCGGCCAACGTCATCAACGGCGCCTTCAAGTACCAGGGTACCAGCCTCAAATCCCGCCACACCGTGGCGCTGGTGACCTGGAACGACCCCGCCGACTGGTATCGACAGAAGGTCGAGTACGTCCAGGACGATGCCGCGGTGGCCCGCTACGGCATCGTCAAAGCCGACGTCACCGCCATGGGCTGCACCTCGCGTGGGCAGGCCCACCGTGTCGGCAAATGGCTGCTCTATTCCGAGCAGCACGAGACCGAAGCCGTCACCTTCCGCTGCGGTATGGACGGCGCCTACGTTTTCCCCGGCGCCGTCATCGCCACATCGGACCCCAACCGCGCCGGCCAGCGCATGGGCGGCCGGGTGGTCGCGACCTCAGCCGATCTCGCCTCGGTCACCCTTGACGCCCCGCCGATCGCCGGAATCGGGGCGGCGTTGCTGCAGGTGGTGATGCCGGACGGCACGCTCGCCACCCAGCCGATCACCGGCACGGTCGGCGCCACCGTCACCCTGGCGGCGCCCTTGCAGCAGATGCCGGTGGCCAACGCCGTCTATCTGATCGCCGAGAGCGATGTGCTGCCGGAACTGTGGCGGGTGGTCACCATCAACGAAGTGGAAACCTGCCAGGTCGAGATTTCCGCCATCTCGCACGATCCCTCCAAATACGCGGCGATCGAGGAGGGGCTGGCCCTGCTGCCGCGCCCCACCAGCACCCTTTCGGCGGCGCCAGCCACTCCCGCCAACCTGTCGGCATTGGTGTCCCGCTATGTCATCGACATCGGCATCGCCGGGCTGCGCCTGACCTTCTCGTGGAGCGGCTCGGCCAACCGCTTCACCGTCACCTGGAGCCGGGCCAACGGCGGAACGACCATCGTCACCCAGAGCCAGACCAGCCTCGACATCGACAACGTCGATCCGGGCGCGGTCTACACGCTGACGGTGGTTGCCGTGTCGTCGATGGGCTTCGCCTCGGCCCCGGCCAGCCTGACGGTGATGGTGGTGGCGCCGCCGATGATGCCGCCGGCAGATGTCACCGGGCTCGCGGCCACCGTCACCGCCAACGGCGTCCAGTTGTCGTGGACCGACATCGCCGATCCCATGCTCTACGACTACGAGATCAGGGAAGGCACCGACTGGGCGAGCGCCACCTCGCTGGGCTTCTTCGCCGGCACGTCGGCGATGGTGC
>NZ_CAINTR010000140.1 GCF_903853455.1 uncultured Magnetospirillum sp. | reverse complement strand
CTTCGCCTCAAGGTCCGCAATGATCCCTGCCGCAACGTGCTCGATCCCACCCATCCTGCCGCCTCCGCTCGATCAAAGGGCGGAATCCTTGAATCACACACCGATTCTTTCAGGCAAGCGGAAACTGAGGGATGGTGAGGACGCCCCCCCCCCCCTGATTGACCATACTGAAAATCAGCCTATCATGAGCGGCCTCTCGAATGGGCGAAGCGTCCCATTCGCCACATTCGTCCTTTGGCAGCAAAACAGATCCGCCCCTGACCCGCAACCGGCCGCCCCCTTGGATAGCGAACGAAGCCATCGCATGGACCAGGAACCGATTACCGAAGGACAGACTGCCCCAGAACCGCCGACCAGCGGCCCGATCCGAATCGCGCTGATTTACGCGGCGGTGGCGGCGGTCTGGATTCTGGCCTCCGACAGCGTCGTCCGGCTGGTCGTGGGCGAGCCGACGCAAATGGCCGTTGTCAGCACCCTCAAGGGATGGGCCTTCGTCGCGCTGACCACCATCCTCCTCTACGGCCTGATGACCCGCATGGTCCGCAACCTGGCGGCCATGCACGCGGAAAAGCTCCAGGCGCTGCGGTTGCTCGACGTCATCGCCGAGAAATCCACCGACGCCATGTATGTCAAGAACACGGCCGGCCGCTATCTGATGTTCAACCGCGAAGCCGGCCGCTTCGTCGGCGAGGACCACACCACGGTGATCGGCCTCGACGACCGCGCCCTCTTCCCGCCCGCCGAGGCGGAGGCGCTGATGACGGCCGACCGCACGATCATGGAACAGGGCGAGATCCGCACCTTCGAGGAGGTCCTGACCACCCCGCTGGGCGTGCGCACCTTCCTCACCACCAAGGGCCCCTTCTACGACCAAGATCATAGACTGGCCGGTCTGTTTGGTATCGCCCGCGACATCACCGACAGCAAACACGCCGAATTGGCGTTGCGGCAAAGCGAGGCGCAATACCGCTTGCTGTTCCAGAACATCCTGGGCGGCTTCGCCTATTGCACCCTGGTCACCGACGAGGCCGGCCGACCGGTCGACTTTGCCTATGTGGCGGTCAACTCCAATTTCGAGGCCTTGACCGGTTTGAAGGACGTCGTCGGCAGGCGCGTGTCCGAGGTCATCCCCGGACTGCACGATTCCGACCCCGAACTGTTCGAGATCTATTTCCGCGTGGCGGCGACAGGTGTCCCGGAGCGCTTCGAGTGGCATCTCAAGGCCCTGGGCCTGTGGTTTTCCATCTCGGTCTTCAGCACCGATCACAGCCATTTCGCGGTCATGTTCGACAACATCACCGAACGCAAGCAGGCGCAGGAGCGCGTCGAATTCCTAGCCTATCACGACGCGCTGACCGCCCTGCCCAACCGGCTGCTGGCCGAAGACCGCATGAAGGTGGCGATCGCATATGCAGAGCGCTCCAGTGCCAACGCGGCCCTGCTGTTCATCGACCTCGACAACTTCAAGACCGTCAACGACACCATCGGGCACCAGCTCGCCGACGAGCTGCTGAAGGCGGTCGCCGACCGCCTGGGCGGCTGCGTGCGCGACACCGACACCGTCAGCCGGCACGGCGGCGATGAATTCGTCGCCGTCATCGCCGACGCCCACGGCCCCGACGCCGTGGGTAGCGTGGCCGAGAAAATTCTGCAGCTCGTGGCCGAACCCTTCGAGATTCAAGGCATCAGCATCTCCATGTCGGCCTCGGTCGGCATCGCCATGTATCCCGACGACGGCCGCGATTTCGAGACGTTGATGAAGAAGGCCAACACGGCCATGTACCACGCCAAGGAGATCGGGCGGAACGCCTGCCGCTTCTTCGACCTGGGCATGAACTCGGACACCGAAGAGCAGTTGCGGCTGCGCCACGGCCTGCGCCGCGCCCTGGACCAAAGCGAGTTCGTCCTGCACTACCAGCCCCAGATCGACCTGAGCAGCGGCGACGTCGTCGGCGCCGAGGCGCTGATCCGCTGGAATCACCCGCAATTCGGCATGGTGCCGCCGGGCCACTTCATCGCCGCCGCCGAGGAAAGCGGCCTGATCGTTCCCATGGGCGAGTGGGTGATGCGCGAGGCCTGTCGGCAATTGGCGATCTGGCAGCAGACCGAGCTGGCCGGAATGGTGGTGGCGATCAACCTGTCGGCGCTCCAGTTCAAACGCGGCAATCTGGAACGCACCGTCGCCGCCGCCCTTGACGATGCCGGCCTCGACCCCGCCTTCCTGGAACTGGAACTGACCGAATCCATCCTGATCCGGGACGTGGAGAGCGTGCTGGCGACGGTGAAGCGGCTGAAGGCGCTGGGGCTGAAGCTGTCCATCGACGATTTCGGTACCGGCTATTCCAGCCTCGCCTACCTGAAGCGCTTCAAGGTGGACAAGCTGAAGATCGACCAGTCGTTCATCCGGGACCTGACCTCCGATCCCGAGGACGCCGCCATCGTCCGGACCATCATCCAGATGGCCGCCAGCCTCAACCTGAGAACCATCGCCGAGGGCGTCGAGGACCTCGGCACCCTGGACCAACTGCGCCACCTGCGCTGCGACGAGGCTCAAGGGTACCACTTCGCCAAGCCGCTGCCGGCCGAGGCCTTCGCCGATTACGTCACCACCCTTCGCCGGAACGCCGCCGCGCCGAAGCCGTGATCGGGCGCTCACCGGATTGCTCGCCTCCGGATGGACGCTATGATACCGCTGGGTGAATGGCAGGAGCCGATGGGCATGGAAACACAGATCGAAACCATCGAGGCCATCCGCCACAGCGCCTTGCTGGGAGGACTCGCCCCGGAGATCCTGGACAAGCTGCTGGAATGCGCCGACATCCTCGACGTTCCCGCCGGCACCACCCTGATCCGCCAGGGGCAAGCCGGCGACAGCGCCTTCGTGATCCTGGCCGGCCGCCTGGACGTGGTGGTGGAGACCGCGCTGGGCGAGGTCTCCATGGCCCAACTGGGCGCCCAGCAGATCGTCGGCGAGATCGCCGTGTTCACCGATCTGCCGCGCACCGCCACCGTCCGCGCCACCGAGGACACCACCGTGCTCAGCCTCGGCCGCCAGGCCCTGGCCGAGGTGATCGTCCAGCATCCCGACACCGCCTTCAGCGTCATCGGGGCGCTCGGCCGGCGCATCAACGCGCTGAACACGCCGCTGGCGCTGCTGACCCTGGCGGCCCAGGCCCTGGAGCGCGAGGACATGGACGCGGCGGCCCTGGGGCGGATGCTGGATTCGGTCGGCGACGAAAGCCCCTTCACCCGCTCGTTCCAGAAGATCGTGCACGAGATGCAGGAGAAGAACGCCCGCCGCCATGAAATGGAATTCGCGGCGCGGCTCCAGCAATCCATCCTGCCGCGCACCCTGGATTTCGGCCCCGGATCGCCGTTCCACGCGGCGGCCTTCATGCGGCCGGCCCGCGACGTGGGCGGCGATTTCTACGACTTTTTCCTCACCGCCGACGGCCGCGCCATCATGGTGGTGGCCGACGTGTCGGGCAAAGGCATTCCCGCCTCGCTGTTCATGGCGGTCAGCCGGACCCTGGTGCGCGCCATGGTGCAGTCGGTCACCCCGCTGGAAGACGCCCTGGCCCGCGCCAACGCCCAGTTGGAGGCGGAGAATGAGGAAGGGCTATTCGTCACCGTCTTCGTCGCCGAACTGCACATGGCCACCGGCGTCCTGCGCTACGTCAACGCCGGCCATTGCGACGGCTATGTGCTGCGCGCCGACGGCGGGGTTCAGGTGCTGAGCCCGACCGGGCCGGCGGTGGCCATGATCGCCGGGAAGACATTCGCGGCCGTGGAAATTCGGCTGGAGCCGGGCGAGCTGATGTTCGTCCCCTCGGACGGAGTCACCGAAGCCTTCGCCGCCGACGGCGCCATGTTCGGCGAGGCGCGGCTGAGCGAACTGCTGGCCGGGCTGTCGCGGCCGGACGCGACCGAGGCGCTGGCGGCGGTGGACGCGGCGGTGGTGGCCTTTGCCGCCGGCTGCGAGCAGTCGGACGACATCACCTGTTTGGCGCTGTCCCGAAGCGCCGGTTAGGCCACCGCCTTACCCAGACGATCCGCCGTCAGTGGACCATCCCCATCCGCTCGGAAGCGACTGCGTGTCCCTGGAACGCCAGGTCCTGGGCGACATTGGCAGCCGCCTCGAGAAAATGGGCCAGTTCGGTAAAGCCGTTCCGCTCGGCGGCGTCGCGCAGTTCCGCCACGCGCTCGAATAGTTCAACGATGCTTCCTTCGGCCATGTGTCCCTCCCATCCGGCTACGGGTCGTCGTTGGAGTGCACCGTATCTCACAGCCTCCCTTTTTCGATGCTACGTAATCCCGTAGGTGGATCATTTCAACTGGAAGTCACGCCCGCTGCCACCACTGCGTCGCGGACCAGACGCCGGGCCTCGGGCAGCAGTTCGGCGTCGAACCAGGGCGTTTTGGCCTGCCATGCGGTCGTGCGCCACGATGGATGCGGCAACACCAGGATGTCCGGCAGGAACGCCCGCCAAGCCGCCACCGTCGCGGTCATGGTCGGCCGCCGCCGCTCGCCCAGGACAAAAGCCTGGGCGTAGGAGCCCACCAGCAGTGTCAGCCGGATGTCGGGCAACAGGGCGCGGACGGGGGGATGCCACAGCGGCGCGCATTCGGGACGCGGCGGCCGGTCACCGCCCCTGGGATCGCGACCGGGATAGCACAGGCCGGTGGGCAGGATGGCGACGCGGGCGGCGTCGTAGAAGACCTCCCGGTCCAGCCCCAGCCATTGGCGCAGACGGTCGCCGGAGCGGTCGTTCCAGGGAATGCCGGTCGCGTGCACCTTGGTGCCCGGCGCTTGACCGATGATCAACAACCGCGCCGTCGCCGCCACCCGCAGCACCGGGCGCGGCCCCAGCGGCAAATGCGCCTCGCACAGCCGGCAGGCGCGGACACGCTCGACCAACTGGTCGAGAGTCTCGGTTGCTGAGTTGTCCGTCAATCGCCCGCAACTCCTCGCCAATGAACTCATCCATTGGCTCGTCGGTCTCGCTCACGGATGCAGCTGCCGCAGCCGCTCCAGGCTCACCCCGTTGAAATTGGGGAACACCGCCAGGGCGCCGCTGAAATCGTCGCCGGTGGTATACATGCTCTCGCTCACCACCACCGCCACTCCGGCGGCACAGGCGGCGCGAACGCCGTTGGAGGAATCCTCCAGCGCCAGGCAATCCGCCGCCGGTAGCCCCAACTTGCCCAGCACCAGGGAATAGACCTGGGGATCGGGCTTCTTGCGGGTGGTGTCCTCGCCGCAGGCGATGACCTCGAACCACGCGCCGCGATGGCCCAGCAGGGCGACCACGTTGGCGCGGCTGGTGGTGGAGGCGATGGCCAGCCGAACCCCCGCCGCCCTCGCCTCGGCGATCAGCGCCTCGACGCCGGGGCGCAGGGTCACCCGCCCGCTGTCCACCATGTCGGTGTAGATCTCGGTCTTGCGCCGATGCAGCGCCGCCACCAGTTCCGGCGAGGCGTCGGGATCATAGGCCAGGATGCGCTCGCGCCCGCCCGAGACCTTGAGCAGCTTGCGGTACAACGACGGCGGCCAGTTCCAGTTCAGCCCCACTTGGCTGAAGGCCAGGATGAAGGCGTGACGGTGGGCCTCCTCGGTCTCGGCCAAGGTTCCGTCCACGTCGAAGATCAGGGCGGACAGGGTCATGGAATCACATTGATCAGGCCATTCATGCCGAAGGCGGAATGGCCGGTGACGTCGCATTCGAACCGGAAGGCGCCGTAATGGGCCGGCACCAGCCAGATCTCCTTGGTCTGGCCGGCGGGCACCACCACCTTGCTGACCCAAGGCGCCGGAACCGCCCCGGTGGGGCCGACCAACTGCCGGACCGCGACCTCCTTGAAGAACTGCGCCGCCACCATGGTATGGTCCTTGGTGGTGGAATTGACCAGCACCAACCGGGTGGCCCGGTCGCGGTGCAGAGTCAGCTCCGAGGGGGTGAACTCGTAATTGGACAGGGTCACGGTGATGGTGTCGGGGTCGCTCCAATCGGCCGCCGCCACGATCTCGGGGGCGGCGCTCAGATAACCGGGCGGCAAGGCAGTGTTGACGACGTCCTCGCCGGCGCAGGCGGACAGGCCGAGGACAACGGGCAGGATGAACAGTAAACGGCGCATCGTCATTCTCCTGGGGTCCAACCGACGGGAGCCATCTCGAAACCGTCGAACTCGAAGGCCGGCGAGACGGTGCAGCCCACCAGGGTCCACTCGCCCACCGGTTCGGCCGCCTGCCAGACATGGGGTGGCACCACCACTTGCGCCACCTGGCCGGCGGCGATATCGGGTCCCAGGATCACCGCCCGCTCGCCGCGCCCGGTGTCGGACAGGCGCAGCACCAGCGGCTCGCCGGCATGGAAATGCCAGATCTCGGTCGCATCGACGCGGTGCCAGTGGGACCGCTCGCCGGCCCGCAGCAGGTAATAGATGGCGGTGCCGGCGCCGCGACCGCCGCCCTCGGGCTGATCGCGCCAGGTCTCGGCATAGTGGCCGCCTTCGGGATGGGGCTTCAGCCCCAAGCGGGCGATGATCTGGTCGGGGGCGTTCATCCCTTGGGTTCGGTCTGGGCCACCGACGGCCGCTTGGCGGTCTTGGCCTGCCACGCCGTCAGCCGGGGGCGGCTGTTGCGCCAGTCCTCGGCGGCGAAGCGGAAGTCGAGATAGCCCAGCGCCGCCACCACGGTGATCTGCCCGATCAGGAAGTCGTCGCCCCAGCCGGCGCATTCCTCCTCCAGCGCGTCCAGGCCACGGGCGATGGCGCTGTCCTGACGCTCGATCCAATAGGGCCAGCGCTTGTCCTCGGGCCGCATGGTCGTCTCCACCCGCTTGGCCAGCGCCGCGTCGAGAATGCCGTCGGCCAGGGCCTCCAGCCGCATCTGGGTCCAACGGGCGCCGCCCGATTCCGGCACCAGCCGGTGGCCGTCATGCAGCGAGTCCAGGTATTCGCAGATCACCGGCGAATCGAACAGCGCCTCGCCGCCAGTGGTGATCAGGGCCGGCACCTTGCTCAGCGGATTGTCCCGGGGCAGGTCGGTGTCGGGGGCCCAGGCATTGGTCGGCACCATCTCGATCCGCTCGGCCAGACCGGTCTCCAGCGCGACGATCATGCATTTGCGGACATAGGGCGAGGTGGCGGAGAAGCGCAACTTCATGGGGATATCCTTCGCACGGCGGCGGAAACGGATATGCTTGAGCCGGGAGGAGACGGAGTCAATGGTTTCCTGGAGATTGCCCCGGCGAGCGGGTTCGGCCATGATTGCGGCGAATAGTCCGGGGAGATGGCGATGAAGCGTGGGCTCTTGGCGATGGCCGCCGTGGCGATGGTGGCGGCCTGCACCCATGTGGACGACGCGGCGCTGGCGCGGCTGCGCGCCGGCCAGACGACGGCGGCCGAGGCCATCCGCGCCCTGGGGCGTCCTGATCGGGACGAGACCCTGGCTGACGGCTCGCGCATGCTGACCTATGTCGGCTCCCGCACCCATATGAAGCCGGCCAGCTTTGCCCCCGGCCTGGTCTATGTCTGGGGCGGCTGGGAGGCCACCACCGACGAGGCGGGGCTGATGTTCGCCCCCGACGGCATCCTGCGGTTCTATTCCTGGTCGTCCAACCAGCAGACCCCCATCAAGGTGGTGGGCCAGGACATCGTCGCCCCCAGACCGCCCGAGCCGGGGCCGGCAATGCAAGACCCCCCTCCCGTTTCCGAGAAGGGGGCCTCGCCGTCATCCCATAACCACTCGGCGGACTAGACCCGCTCGAGGGCCAGTTCCCAGACCGCCGGAGAGCGCCACAGGCGCGACTTCAGCAGTTCGCGCTCGAACAGCATCTCCTTGGGCACCCGGTCGAAGAACTTGTCGAACAGTTCTTCCTGGCTGCGGGCGTCGGCGACACCGGCCTCGCGGTCGATGCGCATCAGCTCCTGGAACTTCTCGCGCGTAAAGTCGAGGCCGGACCACTCGATGTCCTCGTATTGCGGCACCAGGCCGATGGGCGACTCGACGCCCTTGGCCTTGCCGGCGACGCGGTCGACGATCCACTTCAGAACCCGCATGTTCTGGCCATAGCCCGGCCACATGAACTTGTTGTTTTCGTCGCGGCGGAACCAGTTGACCCGGAAGATCGGCGGCGGATTGTTGACCGCGCGGCCCATGTTGAGCCAATGGTTGAAGTAGTCCGCCATGTTGTAGCCGCAGAACGGCAGCATGGCGAAGGGATCGCGGCGGATGCCGGCCTGGCCGACGGCGGCGGCGGTGGCCTCGGACCCCATGGTGGCGGCGAGATAGACGCCGTGGGCCCAGTTGAACGACTGCACCACCAGCGGCGCGTTCTTGGACAGCCGCCCGCCGACGATGAAGGCCGAGATCGGCACGCCGGCCGGGTTCTCCCAATCGGGATCGACGCTGGGGCACTGGCTGACCGGCGCGGTGAAGCGGGAATTGGGATGGGCCGCCGGGGTCTCGGAGGCCGGCGTCCAATCCTTGCCCTTCCAGTCGATCAGATGGGCCGGGGGCGTGTCGGTCAGACCTTCCCACCACACGTCGCCGTCATCGGTGAGCGCCACATTGGTGAAGATGGCGTTCTTGGAGCAGGCGGCGATGGCGCTGGGATTGGTGGTGGCACCGGTGCCGGGCGCCACGCCGAAGAAGCCGGCTTCCGGGTTGATGGCGTAAAACTTGCCGTCGGCGCCCGGCTTGATCCAGGCGATGTCGTCGCCGACGGTGAAGATCTTCCAGCCGTCAAAGCCCTTGGGCGGAACCAACATGGCGAAGTTGGTCTTGCCGCAGGCCGACGGGAAGGCGGCGGCCACATAGGTCTTCTCGCCCTCGGGGCTTTCGACGCCGACGATCAGCATGTGCTCGGCCAGCCAGCCCTCGTCGCGGGCCATGGCCGAGGCGATGCGCAGCGCGAAACACTTCTTGCCCAGCAGGGCGTTGCCGCCGTAGCCCGAACCGTACGACCAGATCTGCCGGTCCTCGGGGAAATGCGAGATGGTGATGTTGTCGGGATTGCACGGCCAGACCACGTCCTTCTCGCCCTCGGCCAGCGGGTGGCCGACCGAGTGCAGGCAGCGGACGAAGTCGGCGTCATTGCCCAGGATGTCCAGCACCGGCTGACCCATGCGGGTCATGATCCGCATATTGGCGGTGGCATAGGCCGAATCGGTGATCTGCACGCCGATATGGGCGATGTTCGAGCCCAGCGGTCCCATGGAGAACGGCACCACGTACATGGTGCGGCCCTTCATGCAGCCGTCGTACAGCTTGCCCATGCGGGCCTTCATCTCTTTCGGCTCGACCCAGTTGTTGGTCGGGCCGGCGTCGTTCTTGTTGTGGGAGCAGATGAAGGTGCGGTCCTCGACGCGAGCCACGTCGCGGGGATCGGAACGGCAGAGAAAGCTGCCCGGGCGCAGGGTGGGGTCCAGCTTGATCATGGTGCCGCCGGCGACCATCATCTCGCACAACGCGTCATATTCCTTCTGGGAGCCGTCGCAGATATGGATGCTGGCCGGACGGCACAGGCGCGCCATCTCATCGACCCAAGCCAGCAGTTTCGAATTCATGGTCGTCCCGCCGGGAATACCGAGCTTACTCATGTCCTAAGTTCTCCCTCCAGAAAACCCCGCCGGCCGCTGAACCGACACGAATGCCGCGCCCCCGCCGCAAAAGAGGACGCGAAGATAGACCCCCGCAGGCGCGCGGGCAATGCCTTTGGCAGGGAAAAATTAACACTAACGGGTGGAGCCGCCTCCGCTCTCGCCGACGCGACCTCGGCCCGCGAGGAAATGAGCCGCCGCTTTCCGCACATAATTATTGCAGCGTGTCCCGCTATGCGGTACATTGGGTCATTCAGTCGGTGGTATTTTTTGAAAATACGTTCAAAACCAAAGATACGCAGAACCATGTAAAAATGAGGGCATGCAGAATCATGAATTTCCGCGACAAGTGGCTCGAGGACTATTTCGTTAGAAATATCATCGGGAAGAATATTCCAGGCGATGCCAAGGACAGCCTGTTCCGACGGTTGCAGATGCTTTCCGTCACGACATGCGAAAACGACTTGATGGTGCCGCCAGGCAACCGCTTCGAACGTCTCAGCGGCAAGCTGAAGGGCAAATGCTCCATCAGGGTGACGAAGAAATGGCGGTTGATATTCGTGTTCGATCCAGTTGCGGGAGAGGCGTCGGACGTCTATCTGGACCCCCATGCCTACAAGAAGTAGAGGACAGAAAACACACCATGTTCACCACCGCTCGCAAACCCGATTCCGTCGGCCAGATCCTCAAGGAGGAGTTTCTCGGTCCGCTCGGATTGACCCAGGGCGATCTGGCCGATGCAACCGGCCTTCCGCGCAAGCACATCAACGAGCTTTGCAACGACCGCAGGGCCGTCACCGTCGATACAGCCTTTATCCTGGCGGAGGCCTTTGGCACGAGCGAGGGATTTTGGCTTAATCTTCAGGCCATGAGCGACCGCTGGGGGGCTCTGAACGACCCGCAGCGGGCCGCCCGGATCGCCAGAGCCCGCCCCATCAGGCGCCGTGAAACCGCCCCTTCCGAGCCCCACGCGTAATCCGGCCGCCAGGGCCGCACGATCCTAACGGGTAGAGCCGGAGAGAACCGCAGCCATGAGATCGGCCAGAATCCGCCGTGCCACGTCGCCATCCTCCGCCGGTTGGGGAAAGGCGATGCGCACGGACTCGGCGGCGGCGGCAAGGTCGCAGCCATCGGCATCGACCGCCACCAGCCGCCAGCCGCCGGCCTCGGCCGCTTTCCCGGCTGCCACCGCCAGGGCGGTCAGCGCCTCGGCCCCGCCGGCATTCACCTCCGCCACCAGGGTGTCCTCACAGGCCGCCAGGGCCTCGGCTTCCGGCACCAGCGGCGCGTCGAACCACACGGCGCGGCCGAAACCGCCGACGAAATGCGCCCGTTCCAGCCGCAGCCGCCAAATGGCGAAATCGGCGAAATCGGCATAAAGCGCCGCACCGGGATGCAAGGCGAGAAACCGGGCCTTCAACCGGGGCCCGGGGGCCTCGGCGGCGGTTCCCACCAGGGTGACGCGCGGGCCGGTCTGGGGGTTGGCGTGGCCCTCGGTGCCGTCCAGCAGCAGCGACGCCCTCGGATCGGCCAGCAGATGGCGGGTGTGCTCGGACAGCCGCGACAGCAGCAGGATCGGCGACAGGTCCTGATCCAAGGCCACCGTCACCAGCGACACATAGGGCCGCCCATCCATGCTGGTGGCCAGCGCCGCCTTGCGCGGACCGCGCGCCACCCGGCGCAGCGCATGGCGATTGTTGGTGGGAAGCTCGGCCCCACCTTCACCGGAGTCCGGTTGATCGTTCATTGCTTTCCTCATCCGGCTTGGTTTGGTATGGAGGGGATATATCGCCCGTCGGTATCATCGTTCCCAAGGACTTCCATGACCATCATTATCGCCATCGACGGCCCGGCAGCGGCCGGCAAGGGGACCCTGGCGCGGCGTCTGGCCGCCGAACTGGGCTTCGACTATCTCGACACCGGCCTGATCTACCGCGCCGTCGGCATGAAGCTGGCCCGCACCGGCCTCGACCCCTCGGCGGTGGAGCCGGCGGAACGGACCGCCCGCGCCCTGGCGCCCGCCGACCTCGACGCCCCCGATCTGCGGCTGGACGCGGCGGCACAGGCGGCCTCCAAGGTCGCCGTCATCCCCGGCGTGCGCGCCGCCCTGCTGGACTTCCAGCGCCAGTTCGCCAGCCACCCGCCGGGCGGCCAGGGCGCCGTGCTGGACGGCCGCGACATCGGCACCGTGGTCTGTCCCGATGCCGACGTGAAGCTGTTCGTGACGGCCTCGCTGGAGAAAAGGGCCGAGCGGCGGCTGAAAGAGTTGCAGGAAAAGGGCCTGGAGGCTATACAGGAGACCGTCCTCGCGGATATGCGGGAGCGGGATGATCGTGATCGCAACCGATCCGTCGCCCCTCTCGTCCCCGCCGAGGGCGCTACCGAGTTGGACACGTCCGACCTCGACGCCGATCAGGCTTTCGCCGTGGCATTGAGGCTGGTTCGGACCAAGGTCCCGGCCTAGCGGTAGAGTGAGTATCGAGGTGTTTGCGCCGCCTGGGGCTGTCCTGGGCGGTGGTTTGTTTTTGGCAAAGACCGCCGGATTCAACCGGCTGGCCGGAAAGATACGATTCGAAAGGAACTCTCTCTTATGACCAATTCCGCACTTGCACAGGTCGACGATTTCGCCGCCCTGCTGGACGAGACCCTGGGTGTTAGCGGCTCGTTCGAAGGCCAGGTGATCACCGGCCTGATCGTCGAGATCGATGGCGACTTCGCCGTGATCGACGTCGGCCTCAAGTCCGAAGGCCGTGTCCCCCTGAAGGAATTCGCGACCGCTGGTCGCGCCGCCGAAATCAAGGCCGGCGACAATGTCGACGTCTTCGTCGAGCGCTATGAAGACCGCAACGGCGAGGTTGTCCTCTCGCGCGAGAAGGCCAAGCGCGAGGAAGCCTGGACCCTGCTGGAGAAGTCGTTCGAGGCGCAGCAGCGCGTCACCGGCATCATCTTCGGCCGCGTCAAGGGCGGCTTCACCGTCGATCTGTCGGGCGCCGTGGCGTTCCTGCCGGGCAGCCAGGTCGATATCCGCCCGGTGCGCGACATCACCCCGCTGCTGGGCACCCCCCAGCCGTTCCAGATCCTCAAGATGGACCGTTCGCGCGGCAACATCGTGGTCTCCCGCCGTGCCGTGCTGGAAGAGACCCGCGCCGAGCAGCGTTCCGAGCTGATCGAGAACCTCAAGGAAGGCCAGATCCTCGAAGGCGTGGTCAAGAACATCACCGATTACGGTGCGTTCGTTGACCTCGGCGGCGTCGATGGCCTGCTGCATGTCACCGACATCGCCTGGAAGCGCATCAACCACCCGTCCGAGGCGCTGCATATCGGCCAGACCGTCAAGGTCCAGGTCATCCGCTTCAACCCGGAAACCCAGCGCATCTCGCTCGGCATCAAGCAGCTGGACGCCGATCCGTGGGAGGGTGTGGAGGCCAAGTATCCGGTCAACGCCAAGTTCACCGGCCGCGTCACCAACATCACCGACTACGGCGCCTTCGTCGAACTGGAGCCCGGTGTCGAGGGTCTGGTGCACGTCTCCGAAATGTCGTGGACCAAGAAGAACGTCCATCCCGGCAAGATCGTCTCCACCTCGCAAGAGGTTGAGGTCATGGTGCTGGACGTGGACCCCCAGAAGCGCCGTATCAGCCTGGGCCTCAAGCAGACCATGAACAACCCGTGGGAGGGCTTCCTGGAGCGCTTCCCCCAGGGCACCCTGGTCGAAGGCGAGATCAAGAACATCACCGAGTTCGGCCTGTTCATCGGCCTGCCCGGCGATATCGACGGCATGGTCCACATGTCCGATCTCGACTGGGAGAAGTCGGGCGAAGCCGCCATTCAAGACTTCAAGAAGGGCGACGTGGTCAAGGCGAAGGTCCTCGACGTCGACATCGAGAAGGAACGCATCAGTCTCGGCATCAAGCAGCTGTCCGAGGACCCCTTCCAGAACGCCGTCGCGGCGATCAAGAAGGGCGATGTGGTCACCTGCACCGTCACTCAGGTCACCGAGAACGGTCTGGAAGTCGCAGTGGAAGGCCTGACCGGCTTCATCCGCAAGGGTGAGCTGTCCCGCGAGCGGTCCGAGCAGCGCCCCGAGCGCTTCGCGGTCGGCGAGAAGCTGGACGCCAAGGTCACCGCCGTCGAGAAGGCTTCCCGCAAGGTCACCCTGTCGGTGAAGGCGCGCGAAGTCGAGGAAGAGAAGCAGGCCATGGCCGATTACGGGTCGTCGGATTCGGGCGCCAGCCTGGGCGACATCCTGGGCGCCGCCATGCGCAAGGCTCAGGCTCAGGACGACAAGTAGTCGCGCTGACGTCTGGTGTTACGACGAAGCCCCGCATCTGAAAGGATGCGGGGCTTTTTGTTGGGGATCACGCGGCAACCCACCCTACCCGGCGACAACCTCGACCCGGTCCAGGTATTGGGACAACTCGCCCACCCATTTGCGCGACGCGGCGATGTCGGTGGTTTCGGCGGCCAGTTCGAGGGCGGCGCCGATATCGGTGATGGCCTGGAAGCCGAACATGCCGCCGGCCCCCCGCATGCCGTGCCCCAAGAACTCCACGGTCTCGAAGTCGCCGTGATCCAAGGCGTCGCCCATGGCGACGACGTCTTGCCGGCGGTTCCGCAGAAACACCGGAATCCGGTTGGCGAATTTGGCATTGGCCCGGACCAGGATCATGTTGGTCCGGCGGCTGTCCTGGCCCGAGGACGGCGCGGCGACGGAATGGTCCCGGATCGCTTGCAGCAGGACCTCCTGCTTGATCGGCTTGGTCAAATAGGCCGTGCACCCGGCCGCCACGCACTTTTCCCGGTCGCCCTTCAGGGCCGCCGCCGTCAGGGCGATGATCGGCACCGGCGGCCGGTGGTTCGCCTGCTCCCAGGCTCGAATCGCCCGTGTGGCGGTCAAGCCGTCCATGACCGGCATTTGCCGGTCCATCAGGACGAGGTCGTAGTGTCCGGCCCGGAACTTCTCGCAGGCCATGGCCCCGTTCTCGGCGATGTCGATCTGGTACGGCGTGTCCTGGAGATAGGCCAGGGTGATGGTGCGATTGTCGGGGGAATCCTCCACCAGCAGGATATGCAGCGCCGCCAGCGGCAGTTCGGGCCCCACCCCGCCCGGCACGGCCGCCGGCCGACAGACCCCGGCGCAGATCTCGAACGGCACGGCGAAGGAAAACACGCTGCCCTCGCCGACTCCGCTTTCGACCCAGATGCGCCCGCCCATCAGTTCCACCAGACGCTTGGAAATGGTGAGGCCCAGCCCTGAGCCCCCGAACCGGCGGGTGGTGGACGAGTCGGCCTGGATAAAGCGCTCGAACACCGCCGCCAATTTCTCGCCCGGAATGCCGATGCCGGTATCCGAGACCGTGAACCGCAGGGCGCCCGCAACGGCGCAATCTCCATCCGGCATGACCCGCAGGGCCACTTCACCGGATTCGGTGAACTTGATGGCGTTGCCCAGCAGATTGAGCAGCACCTGCCGCAACCGGGTCGGGTCGCCGACCAGGTCGGTGGGCACGTCCGGCGCGATCTCGCACACCAGGGCCAGCCCTTTCTGGTGGGCCGGGACCGCCACCATCTCCGTCACCTTGTCCAGCAGGTCGGTCAGCGAGAACTCGGTCTGCTCCAGGTCCAGTTGCGAGGCCTCGACCTTGGAAAGGTCGAGGATGTCGTCGATCAGATGCAGCAGGTTGTCGCTGGCGCGGCGGAAGATTTCCACATACTTGTCTTGTTGCGGCGAGAGCGGCGTCTTGGCCAGCAGGTCGGCGATGCCGATGATCGCATTCATCGGGGTTCGGATCTCGTGGCTCATGCTGGCCAGGAAATCGGACTTGGTCTGGCTGGCGCTCTCGGCCGCCGCCTTGGCCTGCTGCAACTCCACCTCCACCCGCTTGCTCTCGGTGATGTCGCGCGCGGCGGCGAAGACGCCCTGCAAGGTGCGGCCCCGGTCGTAGAAGGTGGTGGCGTTGTAGGACACCACGGTCTGCTTGCCGTCGCGGGCGCAGGCCGTCAGCTCGTAGTCGGTGATCTTCTTTTCGCTCAGCACAAGCTTGATCGCCGCTTCGGCCCGCTCCGGATTGGTGAAGTAGCTCTTGACCGGCGCGCCGATCAACTCGTCGCGGGTGCAGCCGGTCAACGCCTCCATCTGGGTGTTGACGTCGGTGATGATGCCGGAGGGATCGGTGGTCATCAGCGCGTCGATATTGGCTTCGAACAGGGAGCGCGTATAGAATTGGAGGTCGCGCAGGCGCTGGTCGAGCTTCTTCTGCTCGGCCTCGACCTGCTTGCGGGCGGTGTTGTCGGTGCCGATCAGCAGATAGCCGATGATGAAATCCTGGGCGTCGCGCAATGCCGTCACCGACACCACCGCCGGGAAACGGGTGCCGTCCTTGCGGATATAGGTCAGCTCGTAGATGTCCTCGATCCCGCGCGAGGCCTTGAACACCAGCGCCTCGAAGCCCGGCGTGATCGTGGTGCCGAGTTCGACGCTGAGCGTCTTGGCGCGCGTGATCACCTCCTGCGGATCGGAAATGTCGGCCGGCGTGATCTTGTTGATCACCTCGGCGGCGGTGTAGCCCAGCATGCGCTCGGCGCCCACATTGAAGATCTGGATGACGCCGCTGGCATCGGTGGCGATGCTGGAGAAATTGGCGCTGTTGAAGATGGCGCGTTGCAGGGCTCCCGCCTTGAGCAGCCTCTGCTGCATCTGCTTGCGCGAGGTCGTCTCCGCTCCATTGGCCACTCCGGCGGCGTGCTTCCGGGCCGCTGGAGCCTTGGTGGCCCCGTGGCCGAGGGCGCGTTGAATGGCGGCGGTCAGCTCCGCTTCGCGAAACGGCTTCTCCAGCATCACCGCATCCGGCCGAAGCGCCTTCACCCGTGCGATGTTGCCGCTTATGAACAGATGCGGAACGAAGCCGCCGCGCAGGATGTCATCGACGGCGGCGATGCCGCTGCCGTCGCCCAGCCGCGCATCGACGATCATCAGATCCGGCCTGTGCTGGGCGGCGGCGATCACCGCTCCGGCCTCGGTGGCCTCGATGGCGCAAACCACATGGCCCATCTCCTCGAGCATGCCGGCCAACAGCATGCCGATCATGTCGTCGTCCTCAACCACCAGGGCGCGTTGCGCTTTCATCGGATCTCGCGAGCGAAGGGCATGGGGGATGGAGATTCGTCCTGAATTCCCGTACGAATCATGGCGGATGCGGGCGCGACGATATTAGCCGCCGAGGGGTGATTCCGCCCCCTTCGGAAACTACTCAGACGCATGGGCGGCGGCGCCCCTGCCGCCGGCAGTATCCGTTAGATTTCGACCGCCCGCCGAGGCATGATAGCGCCATGCCCAAGTCCAAAGCCGACGCCGAAGCCTCCAGCCATCTCGACCTGATGATCGAGATGACCAGCGATTTCGCTCAATCCCAGGATGTGGAGGCGACCTTGCGCCTGGGGCTGGAGCGGGTCGCCAGCCGGCTGGGAGCCGAGGCGGCCTCGCTGTTCCTGCTGGAACCCGACAGCGGCGAACTGGTCTGCCACGCCTGCATCGGACCGACCGAGGTGGTGGGGCTGCGCCTCGCGCCCGGCCGGGGCATCGTCTGGCGCACCGTCGATCTCGACATGCCGCAACTGGTCCGCGACACCCGCCACGACCCCGACTTCACCGGCGCCATCGATGCCGCCACCGGCTTCGTCACCCGCTCGATCCTGTGCGCCCCCATGTCGTTTCGCGGCCAGAAGCTGGGCGCCATCGAGCTGTTCAACAAGCAGGGCGGCGCCGCCTTCACCCAGGCCGACGCCCAATTGCTGCGGGCGCTGTCCATGTCGTCGGCGCTGGCCCTGATCAACACCCGTCTGGTCACCGCCGCCGCCGAGCAGGAGGGGTTGAAGCGCGAACTGGTGCTGGCCTCGGAAATCCAGCGCGCCATGCTGCCGCCGCCCCAGGCTCCGGCCTCGCCGATCCACGGCATCAATCTGCCGGCACGCGGAGTGTCGGGCGACTTCTACGAGATTCTGCCGCTGGCCGACGGCAGCATCGCCTTCGCCATCGGCGACGTGTCGGGCAAGGGGATGAACGCCTCGCTGCTGATGACCAAGACCGCCAGCCTTTTCCGCTGTCTGGCCAAGCGCGAGGACGGTCCCGGCCGCATCCTCGCCGCCATCGATTCCGAATTGCAGGAGACCGGGCTGGCCGGCATGTTCGTCACCATGGTGGCCGGCATCCTCGACCCCAAAACCGGCCGGGTGGTGCTGGCCAATGCCGGGCACGAGCCGCCGCTGGTGCGCGGCCGCGACGGGTTCCGCGCCATCGAGGACGGCATGCCGCCGCTGGGCATCGCTCCCGACCTGTTCGCCGACGGCTGCCCCGAAAGCGTGGTCGAACTCGACGGCGGCGCGCTGTACCTGTTCACCGACGGACTGACCGAGGTGCGCACCAAGGACGGCGCCATGCTGGGCAGCGACGGGGCCAAGTCGCTGCTGGACGCCTTCGCCGCCATGCCGGCAGCCGAGCGGCTGGCGGCGGTGGTGCGTTCGCTGGACGGAGTCGGGTCCTTGCGCGACGACGTCACCCTGCTGGTGGTCGAGGACCGCCGCCTCGCCGCCAAGGGCGCCTTCGAGCGCAGCTACGCCGCCCGCCCGGAGACCCTGGGCGAGATCCGCGCCACCGTGGCGCGGGTGGCGGGCGAGCTGGGCTGCCCCGCGGACATGGCCCAGGACATGGTGCTGGCGGTGGACGAGGCCTGCCAGAACATCATCCGCCACGCCTATAAGGGCGGCGAAGGCGACATCGTCCTGCATCTGGACCGCGAGGACGATCTGCTGGTCATCCGACTTATGGACTTCGCGCCACCGGTGGAAGTGGCTAAGATCAAGCCCCGGTCGCTGGACGAGGTGCGGCCGGGCGGTCTGGGAACCCACCTGATGCGGTCGGTGATGGATCAGGTGGACTTCCTGGCCCCGCCGGCCGGGATCGGAAACCTGTTGCAGATGGTCAAACGGATCAGCCCATGAACCTGAACACCAGTGAAATCGACGGAACCATGGTGATGGCGCTGGCGGGCGAGGTGGATCTCAGCCACAGTCCCGCCCTGCGCAAAGCGCTGATGGAGTTGATGTTCGAACGCCGCGCGGTGGTGGTGGACCTGTCCGCCGTCACCTATGTGGACAGTTCGGGCGTCGCCGGTCTGGTCGAGGCCTACCAGATGGCCCGCACGAATGGCACACGTTTCGTCCTGGCGGCGATCAGCGACCCGGTCCGCCGGGTGTTGCAACTGGCGCGGCTCGACCGGGTCTTCAGCTTGGCCGACAGCGTCGAGGCGGCCTTGAAAGGGTAAAGCGGTGGCCGGGGGGTTGGGCGTCGACAAACTGACCAAGATGCTTGATCGCCTGGGACGCTGGGCGGTGGCGGGCGTCGCCGAGTTCGGTTTCGGCGCCGCGCTGGTGGGCGAAAGCGTGTTCTGGCTGGCGATGGGACGCAAGCGGCGCCAGCCGGTCCGCCTTGGCCCCGTGGTCGCCCAGGCCATGGAGATCGGCATCGGGGCGCTGCCCATCGTCACCGTGCTGTCGGGCACCATCGGCATCATGCTGGCCATCCAGGGAGTCTATTCGCTGAAGCTGTTCGGCGCCGAATCCCGGGTGACCCTGGGCGTCGCCATGTCCACCGTGCGCGAATTCGCGCCGCTGATCACCGGCATCCTGGTCGCCGGCCGTTCGGGCTCGGCGCTGGCGGCCCGGCTGGGCACCATGCGCATCAACCAGGAGATCGACGCGCTCACCGTCATGGGAGTGTCGCCGGTGCGGTTCCTGGTGGTGCCGGCCCTGGTGGCCATGATGGTGATGCTGCCCTGCCTGACCCTGTGGGCCGATCTGGTCGGCCTGTTCACCGCCGGCCTTTACATCGCGCCGCAGTTGGGCAGCACCATGGGCGCCTATGTCAACGAGGTCACCTCGCTGGTCCAGATGAACGACATGCTGCACGGCCTGGCCAAAAGCGTCATCTTCTCGGTGCTGATCACCATCGTCGGCGTGGTCAACGGCGCCTCGGTCAGCGGCGGCGCCGAGGGCGTCGGCCACATGACCACCCGCTCGGTGGTGCACGCCATCTCGGCCATCGTCATCACCGACATGATCTTCGTCTTCATGGTGACACGCTGATGAGCCGCTCGTCCCAATCCGTCGCCCACAGCGTCGAGGTGATCGACCTCAACACCCATTACGGCGACCGCCAGATCCTGCATAACGTCAGCCTCGAGGTGAAGCAGGGCGAGATCATGGTGATCATGGGCGGGTCGGGCTCGGGCAAGACCACCTTGCTCAACCATCTGCTGGGGCTGATGCCGCCCACCTCGGGGACGGTGCGCATCCTGGACCAGGACCTGGGCCGGCTGACCCCGTTGGAGCGGCAGAAGCTGCGCACCCGCACCGGCGTCGCCTTCCAGTCCGGCGCCCTGTTCAGCTCCATGAGCATCGGCGACAACATCGCCCTGCCGCTGCGCGAGCACACCGACCTCGACCCCACCACCATCGGCATCATGACCCGGCTGAAGCTGGAAGTGGTGAGCCTGGCCGGCTTCGAGAACCTGAAGCCGGCGGAGCTGTCGGGCGGCATGATCAAGCGCGCCGCCCTGGCGCGGGCCATCGTCATGGATCCCGAGGTGCTGTTCTGCGACGAGCCCTCGGCCGGTCTCGACCCGGTGGTGGCGTCCTCCATCGACGACCTGATCCTGCGGCTGCGCGACGCCATGGGCATGAGCATCGTGGTGGTCACCCATGACCTCGACTCCACCTTCAAGATCGCCGACCGCATCTGCGTGCTGGACAAGGGCAAGGTCCTGGCGCTCGACACCGTCGAGGCCATCCGCGCCAGCACCGACACCCGCATCCAGAACCTGCTCAACCGCCGCACCGAGGAGGCCGAACCCGATCCCGACGCCTATCTGCGCCGGCTGTTGGGCGACACCTCCACCCCGCCAGACGGAACGCCCCGCACATGAAGGATTCCAGGATCAACTACGTGGTGGTCGGCAGCTTCGTGCTGGCCATGCTGGTGGCGCTGGTGGTGGTGGTGGCGCTGCTCACCGGCCGCGGCGGCGCCACCGATTCCTACTTCACCCGCATGGACAACGTCGCCGGCATCAAATACGGCACCAAGGTGAGCTACGAGGGCTTCGACATCGGTCAGGTGGAGGCCATCGAGCCGCTGCGCCGGGACGGCAAGACCGTATTCCGCCTGGAACTGTCGGTCCAGCGCGGCTGGCAGATCCCCAAGGATTCCATCGCCTATGTCGCCGCCTCGGGAATCCTGGCGGCGGTGGCGGTGGAAATCAAGGGCGGCTCCAACGCCGACATGCTGAAGCCGGGCACCGACATCACCGCCGGCCCCGCCGCCAACATCTTCGCGGTCATGAACGACGTCGCCGGGCAGGTCTCCGACCTCAACCAGAACGCCCTGAAGCCGCTGCTGTCCTCCCTGACCCAGCAGGTGGGAAGCCTGGGAGCCATCCTGGAGAAGCACGCCCCCGAAATGGTCAGCAACATGGTGGCGGTCACCGCCGACCTGGCGGCCAAGACGCCGCGCATCACCGCCGATGTGGAGCGCATGACCGGGACGCTGTCGTCCAAGGTGGTCACCGAGGCCAATGCCGAGCAGATCCGCCTGTCCATCGCCAACGTGGCCCAGTTGTCGGCCGGGCTGCAGGACAGCCGCCGCAAGATCGATTCCATGCTGGCCAGCCTCGACAGCACGGTGACCGGCAACAAGGACAACATCGACCAGAGCCTGAAGGATCTGCGCCACACCCTCCAGGCGGTGTCGCGCAACATCGACTCGGTCACCTACAATCTCGACGGCACCACCCGCAACCTGCATGAATTCAGCCGCCAGATCCGCGACAATCCCGGCGTGCTGATCGGCGGCACCAAGGGCGGCGAAGATCGGCCGGCGCGGAAGTAGGGATTGATACAAGAACAAGGCTTAGGACACGAATAAGATCGAATAAAAACAAGCGCCTCAATGCGGCAAGCTCACCAGCGCAGCCGTGAGGACGCTCCATGACCACGGAAAGATATTCGATTTTATTCGTGTTCATTCGTGTCAGAAATCTTCTTCCTTTGGCACTGAACGATGGCGAGAAAATGGAAGACGGAGGGTATTGCCGTGACCGAGCTTGATCCGTGTCCATCCGTGGCCCGCGTCGCGGGCCTCCGTATCCATCCGTGTCTCGTGAAACGTCTTGGAAGCATCGCCCTCCTCCTCGCGCTGGCCGCCTGCGCCTTGCCGGCGCCGCCGCCCGACATGTTCTATCGGATCGAGCCGGGACCGGCGGCCAGCCGGTTCGCCAAGCCGCCGCTGCCCGGCGTGCTGGAGGTCCAGCGCCTGACCGCCGACGGCGTCCTGGACGAACGGGCGATCACCGTCGCCGCCCGGGATGGCGGGCCGTTGTCCCACTACAAATACGACCTGTGGAGCGATCCGCCGGCGATGATGCTGCAGGACCGGCTGGCCCGCTTCCTCACCACCGCCGGCGCCGCCGACCGGGTGCTGTCGCCCGAATTGGGGGTGCTTGCCGACTGGACCCTGCGCGGCAAGCTGCATCGCCTCGAACATCTGGCCGACAGTTCCCAGGTGGCGGTGGACATCGAGTTGAGCGTGGTCTCCGCCCATGACGGCACCCTGGTCCTGCTGGAGGATTACAGCGCCCTCGTCCCCGTCGGTTCCGGCGGGATCGACGGCGTGGTCGCCGCCATGGAGCGGGGCGTCTCCCAGGTGTTCGGCCGGTTCCTCGCCGATCTCGGCCGGGTCCGCGCCGGAGGCCCCCCGAAATGAGGAAGCCGCCGCGCCGTCCCGCCGGACAGACCCGCAAGGGCCGCGCCGCGCCGCCACCCGCCCGCACCGTCGAACTGGACATCGAGTCGGTGGGAGCGCGGGGCGACGGGCAGGCCCGCCTGGACGGCGAGCCGGTGTTCGTCCCCTTCACCGTGGCCGGCGACAAGGTGCTGGCCCGCATCGAGAGCCGGCGCGGCGACGGCCTCGCCGCCAGCCTGATCGAAGTGCTGGAGCCGGGACCGGGCCGGGTCGCGCCGCCCTGCCCCCATTACGGCCGCTGCGGCGGCTGCAGCTTGCAGCATCTGGACGACGAGTCCTATGCCACCTGGAAACGCGACCTGCTGGTCACCCAACTGGCCCGCCAGGGTCTCGGCGACATTCCCGTCCTGCCGCTGGTGCGGGTGCCGCCGGCCAGCCGCCGCCGCGCCACCTTCGCCTTCGCCCGCAGCCGGGGCGCCGCCCTGGTCGGGTTCAACGGCCGGGCCAGCCACAGCGTGATCGACGTGGAGCGCTGTCTGCTGCTGGAGCCGGCGCTGGTCGCCCTGCTGCCGGCCTTGCGCGTCATGCTGGCCGAGATCGTGCCGGAGGGCACCTCCGGCGACGTGGTGGCCACCCTGACCGAAGGCGGCCTCGACGTGCTGGTGGAGGCCGAGGCCCGCCTCGACCTGTTCGACCGCGAGAAGCTGGCCGCCTTCGCCGAGACCGCCGACCTCGCCCGCCTGACCTGGCGCCGGCCGGGAGGAGGCTTCGCCGAACCCATCGCCCGCCGCCGGGCGGCCGAGGTCGGCTTCGCCGGCGTGATGGTGGAGCCGTCGCCGGGCGCCTTCCTGCAGCCGACCCGGGGCGGCGAACTGGCCATCGTCGAGCGGGTCCTGACGGCGGTGGGCGAGGCCGCGACCATGGCCGACCTCTATGCCGGCTGCGGCAGTTTCACCATTCCGCTGTCGCGGCGCGGCGCCGTCCACGCCGTCGAGGGCGAGCAGGGACCGCTGGCGGCGCTGGACGCCGCCATCCGCCGCGACGGCCTTCCCGTCACCACCGAAATCCGCGACCTCGCCCGCCGGCCGCTGGGGGCGCACGAGCTGATCCCCTACCGGGCGGTGGTGATGGACCCGCCACGGGGAGGCGCCGCGCCGCAGGCCGCCGAGCTGGCCAAGCCGGCCAACGCCAAGGGCGGCCCCCACACCCTGGTGATGGTGTCGTGCAATCCGGCGACCCTGGCCCGTGACCTCCGGCTGCTGGTCGACGGCGGCTGGCGGCCCGAGGACGTCGCCCCCATCGACCAGTTCCCCTGGTCGGCCCATCTGGAAGCGGTGGTGGTGCTGAAACGATGACCCACGACGACGATATTCTCCATGCCGAGTTGCTGTGCGCCCGCCTGTGCCACGACATGGCCGGAGCGGTGGGAGCCGCCGCCGCCGGAGCGGAGCTGCTGGAGGACGGATTCGACGCCGAAACGGTGCAGTTGGTGGCGGCCAGCGCCGCCAGCGCGGTGGCGCGGCTGAAATTCTTCCGCGCCGCCCTGGGGCCGGCGGGCTCCGACCAGCCGGCCGACGCGGTGCAGGATCTGACGGCGGCTTACTTGCGCGCCACCGAGGCGGGGGCCGCCGGCCGGTTGAGCCTGCGCTGGAGCTGCGGCCGCCCCCGGCTGGCCGGCGACGTGGCGCGGCTGGTGCTCAACCTGATTCTGGTGGCCCGCGACTCCCTGCCGCACGGCGGCGAGATCGTGGTCGAAGTCACGCCCGTGGCCCCGCCCGGTGCCGCCGGCCTCGCGGTCGCCTTCCTCGGCAAGGGCGCCCGGCTGGGCGACGAATCGGAAGCCGCCCTGCTGGCGGGAGCGGACCCCGCCGGCCCCCGCGCCGCCCAGGCCTGGTTCACCCGGCGTCTGGCCGAAAAAAT
Source organism: uncultured Magnetospirillum sp. (assembly GCF_903853455.1). GTDB lineage: Bacteria > Pseudomonadota > Alphaproteobacteria > Rhodospirillales > Magnetospirillaceae > Phaeospirillum. Next base: position 9,323 of record NZ_CAINTR010000140.1, on the reverse strand, counting down.
CGGCGTAACACTCCGCTTCGAGAGCCGGGACGACGGCGGCCGGATCGTGGCCTGAACAAATTCGTTACGGAAGCGGATTTATCTCGGTTTGGGTTCTTCTAAGGACATCCGGGCCGTGCTATTAGTCGATACCGCGCCCCCGACTTCGGTTGGGGAAGCTGGGATGGAAACCGTCGGACGACGGTAATAAAGGGTCCTACTGGAGTCGGCCATGGATGATCTCCTTAGTGAATTTCTGACAGAGACGTCGGAGAGTCTTTCCACGCTTGACGTGGCATTGGTAAATCTGGAGCAGAATCCGAACGATCCCCAGATCCTCGGCAACATCTTCCGCCTGGTCCATACCATCAAGGGCACTTGCGGCTTCCTCGGCTTGCCTCGGCTGGAACATGTCGCCCATGCCGGCGAGAACGTGCTGGGCAAGTTCCGCGACGGCGAGCTGGAAGTCACCCCCACCGCCGTGACCCTGATCCTCCAGTCCATCGACCGCATCAAGTTGATCCTGGGCCATCTCGAGCAAAACGAGTGTGAGCCCGAGGGCAGCGACGAAGACCTGATCGCCGAGCTCAACGCCATGGCCGACGGTCGTGCCGCCGGCTCGCCGCCGCCGCCGCCGCCGCCGCCCATGCCGACCTTCGAGTCGCTGTCCTCCATCCCGGAACCCGCGCCGGCCGCCGCCGCGCCGCCGCCTCCCCCTCCTCCCCCGCCGCCGCCGGCACCGGTCGCTCACGACCCGGAACCCGAAGTGGAAGACGAGCCCGCGCCCAAGGCCGGCGTGCCCGCCCATGTCGCCGCCCAGGTCGTGACCGGCGCCCCGCTGGAGGCCAAGGAATCGGCGGTCGCCGCCCAGACCATCCGCGTCAACGTGGAGCTGCTGGAAAACCTGATGACCCTGGTGTCCGAGCTGGTGCTGACCCGCAACCAGTTGCTCCAGATGGTCCGCGGCAAGGACGACAGCGAATTCGCCACCCCGCTGCAGCGCCTGTCCCACATCACCACCGACCTTCAGGAAGGGGTGATGAAGACCCGCATGCAGCCCATCGGCAACGCCTGGGCCAAGCTGCCGCGTATCGTCCGCGACCTCTCGGTCGAAATGAACAAGAAGATCGACCTTCAGATGCTGGGCGCCGAGACCGAACTCGACCGCCAGGTGCTGGAGCTGATCAAGGACCCGCTGACCCACATGGTGCGCAACTCGGCCGACCACGGCCTGGAGCCCACCGAGGAACGCAAGCGCATCGGCAAGCCCGAGGTCGGCAAGGTGGTGCTGAACGCCTTCCATGAAGGCGGCCACATCATCATCGAGATCTCCGACGACGGTCGCGGCCTCAACCTGGACCGCATCAAGCAGAAGGCGGTCCAGAACGGCATCGCCACCGAGTCCGAGCTGGAGACCCTGACGCCGCAGCAGATCTACCAGTTCATCTTCAAGGCCGGCTTTTCCACCGCCGAAAAGGTCACCAGCGTGTCGGGCCGCGGCGTCGGCATGGACGTGGTGCGCACCAACATCGAAAAGATCGGCGGCACCGTCGAATTGAAGAGCTTCCCCGGCAAGGGGTCGAGCTTCGTCATCAAGATCCCGCTGACCCTGGCCATCGTCTCGGCCCTGATCGTCGAATGCGCCAACGAGCGCTTCGCCATCCCGCAGATCAGCGTTCTGGAACTGGTGCGCGTCACCGCCAATTCCGAACACGGCATCGAGATGATCAACAACGCCCCGGTGCTTCGCCTGCGCGACCGGCTACTGCCGCTGGTGTCTTTGAAGCGTCAGCTGCTGCTGTCCGAGGACACCGAGGAGCGGCAGGAGACCTTCATCGTCGTCACCCAGGTAGGCACCTACACCTTCGGCATCATCGTCGACCGCGTATTCGACACCGAGGAAATCGTGGTCAAGCCGGTGGCCCCCATCCTGCGCCACATCGCCATGTTCTCGGGCAATACCATCCTGGGCGACGGCTCGGTCATCATGATCCTCGACCCCAACGGCATCGCGGGCGCCACCGGCGAATCCGGCCTGTTGGGCGGAGCTCAGGCGGCCGATACCCAGACCGTCCGCGAAAGCCACGCCGACGCCAAGACCTCTTTGCTGGTGTTCCGCGCCGGTGGCGAGGACCTCAAGGCGGTTCCGCTGGCCCTGGTCGCCCGTCTCGAGGAAATCGAGGTCACCGACATCGAACACAGCCACGGCAAGCCCATGGTCCAGTATCGCGGCCATCTGATGCCGTTGATCGCCATCGACGGCTCCATGAGCTTCCGCGAGGAGGGCCGCCAGCCGGTGCTGGTGTTCTCCGACCAGGAGCACACCATGGGCCTGGTGGTCGATGAGATCGTCGACATCGTCGAGGATCGCCTGCGGGTCGAACTCTCCGCCGGCAACCCCGGCATCATCGGCACCGCCGTCATCGCCGGCAAGGCCACCACCATCATCGACGCCGGCTACTACCTGCCGCAGGCGTTCGGCGACTGGTTCGGCCGCAACGACAAGGAATTCGGCAACGCCGATTTCCATGCGCCCCGCGTCCTGCTGGTGGACGACTCGCCGTTCTTCCGCAACCTGCTGACGCCGCTGCTGTCGGTGGCGGGCTATGAGGTGATCTCGGTGGAAAGCGTCGACAAGGCGCTGGCGCTGCGCGAGCAGGGCAACGAGTTTGACGCCATCATCAGCGACATCGAGATGCCCGGCATGAGCGGCTTCGAGTTCGCCGTCGCCGTACGGGGCGACGCCCGCTGGGCCCAGATCCCCATGGTGGCGCTGTCCTCGCATGCCACCGAAAAGGATTTCGAACGCGGACGTCAGGTCGGCTTCAACGATTACATCGCCAAATTCGACCGTGATGCCTTGTTGCAGACCCTGGCCTCGACCATCGCAGCCTCCAAAGGTGCCGCATGAATCAGATCGTCCCCGCCGGCAAGCGTCCGTCGACGGAGCTCGCCGCTCCCGAGACCCAGGACTTCGTCACCATGTTCATCGAGGGGCAGCTGTTCGGCATTCCCGTGCTGACGGTCCAGGACGTCCTGGGGCCCCAGAAGATCACCCGCATCCCGTTGGCGCCCCGCGAGGTGGCCGGCAGTCTCAATCTGCGCGGCCGCATCGTCACCGCCATCGACGTGCGGCTGCGTCTCGGCCTGCCCAAGCGGGCCGAGGAGAAGAAGGGGATGAGCGTCGTCGTCGATATGGGCGGCGAACTCTATTCGTTGATGGTCGATTCGGTGGGCGAGGTGCTGTCGCTGCCGGCGGCCAAGTTCGAACGCAATCCCCCGACGCTTGATCTCCACTGGCGGGAATTCTCCATCGGCATCTATCGGCTTGAAGATAAGCTGCTGGTCGTGCTTGATGTGGGCAAGCTGCTGGATTTTACGCGGAACGAATAGTATAGGCTTTGGTTAACGAGACCATCGAAGTGGTAGGCCGCCGATCGGCGCGGCTGATACCTCTCCACCGGAGGCAAGCTTGGACATGAAGTCCTGTCTAATCGTCGACGATTCCAAGGTCATCCGGATGGTGGCCAAGAAGATCCTGCACGAGTTGAGCTTCAAGACCGAGGAGGCCGAGGACGGCGCCCAGGCGCTTGAGGCCTGCAAGCGCTCCATGCCCGACGCGGTTCTGCTCGACTGGAACATGCCGGTCATGAACGGGATCGACTTCCTGCGCGCCATGCGCGCCCTGCCGGGGGGCGACCATCCCATCGTCGTTTTCTGCACCACGGAAAACGACATCGAGCACATCCAGGAAGCCATTACCGCTGGCGCCAACGAATACATCATGAAGCCGTTCGACAGCGAAATCCTGCAGGCGAAATTCTCGCAGGTCGGCCTGCTCTAGGCAGCGCACAGATGGTCAACGAAACGCCCATGCCGGCTGCCAACAGCCCCGCCGACGACTCGATTCGGGTCATGCTCGTGGACGACTCCGCCGTCGTTCGCGGGCTGGTCACCCGGATTCTGGAGGCGGAAGCGGGCATCAAGATCGCGGCGTCGGTGGGCAACGGCCAGATGGCCCTGGCGGCGCTGGAGCGCAACGAAATCGACGTCGTCATCCTCGACATCGAAATGCCGGTCATGGACGGCATGACGGCGCTGCCCAAGCTGCTGCAAATCGATCCCGGCCTCAAGGTCATCATGCAATCGACGCTGACCCTCAAGGGCGCCGACATTTCCATGCGGGCGATGGAGATGGGGGCCGCCGACTACATCCCCAAGCCGACCGCCACCCGCGACCTGGCCGGCGGAGTCGATTTCAAGGCCGAGCTGGTCGGCAAGATTCGCGCCCTGGGCATGGCCCGGCGCCGCGATCCCAAGCGCCCGGCTCGTCCGGGGGGGCCGCCCACTCCGCGCGCCACCACCGCCATCACGCCCATGCCCCGGGTGGCCATCCATGCCGGCCCGGTGCAATTGCGCACCCAGGCGGCCGAGCCGCCCGACATCATCGCCATCGGATCAAGCACCGGCGGACCGCAGGCGCTGTTCTCGCTGCTGGGAACCATGCGCGCCGGAACGGTGTCGCAGCCCATCGTCATCACCCAGCACATGCCGGCGACCTTCACCACCATCCTGGGCGAACATATCAGCCGCGTCTCCGGCTGGGAGGCGCGCGAGGGCCAGGACGGCGAAGTGGTTCGCGGCGGCCGCGTCTATATCGCGCCCGGTGACTTTCACATGGTGATCGAAACCAAGGGTGCTGATAAGATACTGAGGTTGAATAAGAACCCGCCGGAAAACTTCTGTCGGCCGGCTGTCGATCCGATGCTTCGCAGCATCGCGGCGGCCTACGGCAAGCGTGTTCTGGCGTGTATCCTGACCGGGATGGGGTCCGACGGACTTAAAGGCGGGCAGGCGGTGGTGGCGTCCGGGGGCACGGTGATCGCCCAGGACGAGGCCACATCGGTTGTGTGGGGCATGCCGGGGGCGGTGGCATCGGCGGGCGTATGCTCGGCGGTTCTTCCTTTGCCTGAAGTTGCTCCGTGGATCATGAAGCTGGCGGCGAGGCGCTAAACCCATGCGGCCCGAAGATTTCGATTTCGCCGCCAAGTTGCTCAAGGACCGCTCCGGTCTGGTCATCACGCGCGACAAGGCCTATCTGCTGGAAAGCAGGCTGACTCCGGTGGCGCGCAAGCGTGGCCTGAAGGGCCTGGAGGACTTGGTCGGCGGCCTTCGCACGGCGGGCGAAGACCTGCTGCGCGAGGTCACGGAAGCCATGACGACCAACGAGTCGTTCTTCTTCCGCGACATCAAGCCGTTCGAGCAGTTCAAGGCCATGGTCCTGCCGGCCATGCTGGCGGCGCGCGGTTCCCGAAAGACGTTGCGCATCTGGTCGGCGGCCAGTTCGTCGGGCCAGGAGGCCTACACCCTGGCCATGGTGCTGAAGGAAGAAGGCGCCAAGCTGGCCGGTTGGAAGATCGAGATCCTGGGCACCGACATCTCCACCGAGATGCTGGAGAAGGCCAAGGCCGGCCTCTACTCCCAGTTCGAGGTCCAACGCGGCCTGCCGATCCAGCTGCTGGTCAAGTACTTCAAGAAGACCTCCGAGATGTGGCAGATCGACCCGGCCATCCGGGCCATGGTGCAGTTCCGCGAATACAACCTGCTGCACGACCTCAAGCCGCTGGGCCAGTTCGACGTGGTGTTCTGTCGCAACGTCCTGATCTATTTCGACCAGCCGACCAAGACCCGGGTACTCGACAACATGAGCCGGGTGATGCCCGACGACGGTTTCCTCTACCTGGGTGGGGCCGAGACCGTGCTGGGCATTTCCGACAAGTTCAAGCCGGTCCCGGATCAGCGCGGCGTCTACGCCACCACCCGCATGCCGGGGAAGTAGGTCTTCCCGCTACAGCAGACTCCCCTGCCGCCCATCGGGCGGAGGCGGAGGCTTGCGCGGCTTGGCGGCCGGGGCTGAACCGGCCTGCACCACCACCTGGATAGTACCGTCGCCGAATTCCACCCCGAGCCCGGCCCCCGGCTTGGCGGCGGCGGCCGACACCACCGGATGGCCGTGGCCGTCGCGGATGACGGCGTAGCCGCGCTCCAGCACCTTGCGATAGGAAAAGCTTTCCAGCAGCTTGCCGGCGCCGTCGAGATGGATGGCGCGATCGCTCAGCAGGCGCGGCATGGCCGCCGCCAGCCGCCGGCCGGCCTGATCCAGTTGCAGCCGGCCGCGCTCCTGCCCCGCCTGCTCGGCGGCGCGCACCGTCCTGACGGCGTGATCGAGCCGGGTCGCAAGCCGGTCCAGGTCGATGCGGCGGCGCTCCACCAGATTGGGCAGGGCATTGTCCAGCCGCTCGGCCCGCTCGTCGAGGCGCCGCGCGCAATCCTCGATCACCCGGCGGGGATTGGGCAGCGCCCGGAAGGTCTGGTCCAGATGGCGTCGGCGGTCTTCCAGCGCCCGCATCATGGCGCCCACCAGCCGCGCTCCCTGCTCCGCCAGTCCGGCCACCAGTTCGGCCCGCACCGGCACCGCCTTCTCGGCGGCGGCGGTGGGGGTGGGGGCGCGCAGATCGGCGGCGAAATCGATCAGGGTGGTGTCGGTCTCGTGCCCCACCGCCGAGATCAGCGGGATCACCGATTCGGCGGCGGCGCGCACCACCTCCTCCTCGTTGAAGGCCATCAGGTCTTCCAGCGAACCGCCACCGCGCGCCACGATCAGCACGTCGGGACGCGGCACCGGCCCTCCGACGGGAAGGGCGTTAAAGCCGCGAATGGCCGCCGCCACCTGCGCCGCCGCGCCGTCGCCCTGCACCGCCACCGGCCACAGCAGCACGTGGCGGGGAAAGCGCTCGGCCAGTCGATGCAGGATGTCGCGGATCACCGCGCCGGTGGGCGACGTGACGACGCCAATCACCTCGGGCAGGAAGGGAATGGGCCGCTTGCGCTCCGGCGCGAACAGTCCCTCGGCCATCAGCCGCTTCTTGCGGTCCTCCAGCAGCTTGAGCAGGGCGCCCTGGCCGGCCAGCTCCATGCGCTCGACCACCATCTGGTACTTGGAGCGCCCGGGATAGGTGGTCAACCGGCCGGTCGCCACCACCTCCATGCCGTCCTCGGGACCGATCCCCAGCTTGACCGCCTGACCGCGCCAGCACACCGCGTCCAGTACCGCCTCGGCATCCTTGAGGGCGAAGTAGAGATGGCCGGAGGTGTGGCGCTTGAACCCCGACACCTCGCCCCGCACCCGCACGAAGGAGAAGGTCTCCTCCACGGTCTTGCGCAGCGAGCCGGACAGCTCGCTGACGGAATATTCCGGGATGTTGGATTTGGGAGCGGGTTCGTCGGTCATGGTCGGGCGATGATGGCCTGGGACGGCCCGATTTGCAAACGGGGACGGAAGTGCTAAAACCCGGCACCGAGGGATTGGCGCATTTTCCCTCTCCCTCGAGGGAGAGGGTGGCCGGAGGCCGGGTGAGGGGGAATTGCCTCCGCCCCACCGCAGTGCCCGCCGACGCATTGCCCCCTCACCCCAGCCCTCTCCCTCAGAGAGAGGGAGCAGAACGAGGTGCGACGATGAAAGTCTTGGTGGTCGGGTCGGGCGGTCGCGAACATGCGCTGTGCTGGAAGCTGGCGCAGTCTCCCCTGCTGACCAAGCTGTGGTGCGCGCCCGGCAATGCCGGCATCGCCGCCGTGGCGGAAAACGTCGCCATCGCCGCCGAGAAGGTGGACGAGCTGGTGGCCTTCGCCCGGACCCATGCCGTCGATCTGGTGGTGGTCGGCCCCGAGGCGCCGCTGGTGCTTGGCCTCGCCGACCGCTGCCGCGCCGAGGGTATCAAGGTGTTCGGCCCCTCGGCCGCCGCCGCCGAGTTGGAAGGCTCCAAGGGCTTCATGAAGGACATGGCGGCCAAGGCCGGCATTCCCACCGCCTGGTACGGCCGCTTCACCGACCTGGAAAAGGCCAAGGCCTTCATTCGCGCCAAGGGCGCTCCCATCGTGGTCAAGACCGACGGTCTGGCCGCCGGCAAGGGGGTGGTGGTGGCCATGGACCTGGACGAGGCCCTGGCCGCCGTGGACAGCATGATGGGCGACAAGGTGTTCGGCGATGCCGGCGACGAATTGGTGATCGAGGAGTTCCTCGACGGCGAGGAGTGCAGCTTCTTCGCGCTATGCGACGGCACCACCGCCCTGCCGCTGGCCGCCGCCCAGGACCACAAGCGGGTTGGCGACGGCGATACCGGCCCCAATACCGGCGGCATGGGGGCCTATTCCCCCACCCCGGTGGTGACGCCCGAGATCCAGGACCGGATCATGGCCACCAGCATCCTGCCGCTGGTCCGCACCATGGCGGCGGAGGGCAAGCCCTACACCGGAGTGCTGTTCGCCGGCATCATGGTCACCGATTCCGGTCCCAAACTGCTGGAATACAATGTCCGCTTCGGCGACCCCGAATGCCAGGTGCTGATGGCGCGGCTGAAATCCGACCTGCTGCCGGTGCTGCTGGCCGGCGCCGAGGGCAGGCTGGCCGGCATCACCCTGGACTGGCGCGACGAGCCGGCGCTGGTGGTGGTGATGGCCGCCAAGGGCTATCCGGGGGCCTACGACAAGAACACCGTCATCGGCGGTCTCGACGCCGCCGGCGCGGTCGATGGCGTCACCGTGCTGCATGCCGGCACGGCGCTGAAGGACGGCCATGTGGTCGCCACCGGCGGGCGGGTGCTGGGCGTCACCGCCATCGGCGCCACCGTCAGCGAGGCGCGGACGCGCGCCTACAAGGCGGTGGACCGTCTGGACTGGCCGCAGGGCTTCTGCCGCCGCGACATCGCCTGGCGGGCGGTGGCGCGGGGGCTGTAGACCCCAACGACGACGCCCGACATCTCGGGTTAAGAACCAGGGGGCTTCCCGGGAACTGGGGCCGGGGGAGTATGTTCACCCTGGGACGGACCGTTAAGCCCGAATATCTTTTTTCTCAGAAATCCGATGGAGCCCTCCATTGCGCCATCGACCAGACTGATAACTCTATCCGAACACAGTCCACCGGCTACACAGAACAAGGCGATGCCATAAGGAGTGTTCACATCGACGGCATCAGTGACTGGCCCCAAAAATGCTGATTTTATTCCCTTCAGGCCATAAAGAACCACAAGCCCAACTATGGCTCCAACAGGGATCCGGCACATCAGCGAAACAGTCAGCACGGATGCGCCTCTCAGGAACATCGCGACGAATATTGCCAGACACCCCCCCAGGATGCCGCTTGATACCCCCAGGGTTGTTCAGTTCTCCTCATGCTGCCCTGTAGCCCATCGCGTGAAGCGGGTTCAGGGCATTGATGTAGAGTTCCCGGCTGATGTTGACGGTGCCGTTGGCCCGCATGATGTTGATGGCGAAGGATCGGAACCGGG
>NZ_CAINTR010000139.1 GCF_903853455.1 uncultured Magnetospirillum sp. | reverse complement strand
GGAGGCTCTGGGCCAGCGCCTTGAAGCGATCTTTGACGCGGGAAAGATGCCTGATCCAGTTGCCCTCATGGCCGAATTTACTCCGAAGGATCCAAGGGCAACCGACATCACCATCCCGCCGCCCAACATCAAGGGCTATATACGGTGCCCTACTGATGGTCTCGATGGACCGTTCATGGCACATCACCAACGTTCGACGTGAAATTCGGTCTCTCTGGCGGTTTGATCGCATCAGCTCTCGCCCCGCGCCCGAATTGGGGCGCACCGGGGGCACAAAGGGGGACTTCCGGGGGACGGGGGAAAGCAAAAGGCCCGGTCGTTTGACCGGGCCTTTCTAATGCATTGAAATGCATCGACATTTTGGTGGGTGCAGTAGGACTCGAACCTACGGCCCGCTGATTAAGAGTTCGTGGAACATTGAGGGAACATTCGCTGAAAAGGTAGTCAAGCCCAAGGTCAGAAAGGTTTCGGGCTGAGGTTGTCTTTCTTCTCGACGCCCCTGGGAGTCCCAAGGTTCCCCCTATGTCCCCCCGTATCCGCCGGGGACTGGCGGGGGACCTTCTAATGATGTTCAAGGGGGGCTCCTGTCCTGTCGGATGCGCCCGAGCACCTGATTGCCGCGCTGGCAACGGTGTCGGCGGCAGTGGTCGCCATGTTGATGCTTCCGATCCCCCCCCTGTGTGGCGAGTCTCACGGAAATGCCCCGCGAGATGGGCTTAGGCTCATTTCGACGTAATGATGAACGGGGTGTGAATTGTGCCGATGTATTTAAGTAAAAATGTATTCAATATCGTGGCCATTTCTATGGTGTCGGCGTTGTGTTGTAACGATGCCGTTGCCGATGAGGTGGGGCCCCGTCAACAGACTTCCGATGTTCATGGCGACGCGTCGTGGTACGGCGCCGCCTATCGTGGACGGCGCACCGCCAGTGGCGAACGGTTCGATCCCCGCGACTTCACCGCCGCCCATCCCAGTCTTCCTTTTGGAACTCTGATCGAGGTTTCTTGGCCTGGGCACGACCGCCGCGTGGTCGTCCGGGTCAATGACCGTGGACCGCGAGGAGGTCGCCTCCTCGATCTGTCCGAAGCGGCGGCACGCCGTCTGGGGATGGTGGGAGAAGGGACCGTCGCGGTCTCCCTTCGGGTGATTGGCCGGACGGATTAGGCCAGTCGTTTACATGCGTTTACAATTTGTTGACTTCTGTGGGGTATTTCACGGAGAGTTATGGATTGGTTGTGCAGAGTCGCGAACTTGTCCAACCGTGAGTGCGGGTGAAGAGATGGTGAAGACGTTCAAGACCAGTCTGGGAGTTCTGACCGTTGCCGGAGGTCTGGTGGTGGCGAATCCGGGCTGCGGCCGGGCCGATCTGCCGTCCGCCTCGCCGCAGGGGCGGGAGTATTTCGGTGTCGCCTCGTGGTATGGGCCGGGCTTCAAGGGGCAACGCACCGCCAATGGCGAAAAGTTCAATCCCAGGGCGCTGACGGCGGCGCATCCGACCTTGCCGTTCGGCACCCTGGTGGAAGTCTCGCGCCCCAACGGCAAGCGGTCGGTGGTGGTGTGCATCACCGATCGCGGTCCTTATGTCACCGGCCGGGCCATCGACCTGTCGCGGGCGGCGGCCCGGCGGTTGAGCATGAGCTATCTCGGCGCCGTCCCGGTCAAGATCCAGGTCATCGGCATGGTGGAGTAGGAGCGCCACGCCCTTCGCCTTCGGCGCGGCGATCCCTCATGGCGGATTCCTCAGTTTCCCGTACTCGACCCGCATCACCGTCCAGGGCAGGGCGGCGGCCTCGCGCAGCCAGGCGCCCCACCACTCCCGCAGCGGCCAGCCCTCCGGCAGGGCCGCCGCCGGCCTGACCGGCAGGCCGAGGCGGTGGAAGACGTAAAGCGAGCGGGGGATGTGGCAGGCGTCGGTCACCAGCAACAGCCGCTTCCATCCCCGTTGCGCGACGATGGGGCGCGACAGCAGGGCGTTGCCGATGGTGTTGAGCGAGCCCTCCTCGGTCGCCACCCGCTCCGGCCGGATGCCGGCCACCACCGCCATGTCGCGCATGACCCGGGCCTCCGGGGTGGGATGGCAGACCGCGCCGCCGCTCATCAGCAGATGGCCGACCACGCCCGCTTGCGCCAGCCGCACCGCATGCTCCACCCGCCGGACCATGGCTGGACTGGGGCCGCCGTCCGGGCGAACCATGGCGCCGAGGACGATGGCGGCATCGTAGCTATCGACAGGGATGGGGGGCATCACTCAACATGGAGGCGAGAGAAACAGGAGAGTGTCATGGATAAGCGCCGCAACACCGACGTCATCGTGGAGACCCTGGCGCTGGAAGGCAAGCGGGTGATCGATGTCGGCTGCGGCGACGGCGGCCTGGCCCGGCGGCTGACCCGGCTGGGCGCCCATGTGCTGGGGATCGAGTGTAGTCCGCGCCAACTGGGCAAGGCCCGCGCCGCCGTTCCGGCGGGCGACGAGGTGATCGTCGAGGGCGTGGGCCAGGCGCTGCCGGCCGACGACGACAGCACCGATCTGGTGATCTTCTTCAACAGCCTGCATCACATTCCCATCGAGCATCTGGCCAAGGCCATGGCCGAGGCGGCGCGGGTGCTGAAGCCCGATGGCGAGGTCTATGTCAACGAGCCGCTGCCGTTCGGCGCCTTCTTCGAGGCGGTGCGGCCGGTGGACGACGAGACCTGGGTGCGCGGTGCCGCCTTGGCGGCGGTGAAGGGAGCCTGGGTCCACGGCCTGGAGGAGGCGACCGAATTCTCCTATCTCCATCCCATGGTGCTGGCCGATTACGAGGAATTCCGCGACAAGATCATCTCCGCCAATGCCGAGCGGGAAGCCAAGTTCACCACCCTGGACGCCGAGATGCGCCAGCGCTTCGCCCGGCTGGCGCTGCCCGCTCCCGATGGCGGCTTCCTGTTCGAGCAGCCCATGCGGGTGAACCTGCTGCGCAAGGTGTAATACATATCCCGCTGATCGGTTCCGATCAGCGGGATTGAGTTAGGAGCAACGCGATGCGCGGCCCATGCCGCGGAAGGCAAGGGCGCTCGCGCCCGCCCGCCGATTGAGGGCGGGATATGACATAAGAGGTCAGAACAGCGCCCGGTTCAGGACCATGTGTGCGGCGACGCTGGCGGCATAGCCGCAGGCCACCGCCGGGCTCCAGCGCAGATGGCCGGCGAAGGTGTAGATGCCGCGCGCCTGCCCCATCAGGGCCACTCCGGCGGCCGAACCGATGGACAGCAGGCTTCCGCCCACTCCGGCGGTCAGGGTGACCAGCAGCCACTGCCCCAGCGACATGTCCGGCTGCATGGTCAGGACCGCGAACATCAGCGGGATGTTGTCCAGCACCGCCGAGATCGCTCCGATCAGCACATTGGCCGTGGTCGGCCCCATCTGGCCGTACAAAGCCTGGGACATCAGCGACAGGTAGCCGAGGACGCCCAGGGCGCCGACGCACATCATCACGCCGTAGAAGAACAGCAAGGTATCCCATTCGACACCGGCCATGCGGCGGAACACGTCGAAGGGCGGTTCGGCGGCCGGCCGGTCCCGGCACTGCTGGACGTAGGAGAACAGTTGAAGATAGCCCAGCCCTGTCATCATGCCGATCACCGGCGGCAGATGCAGGACGCTGTGAAAGCCGACGGCGGTGGCGATGGTGGCGGCGAACAGCGCCATGATCCACGGGGCTCCCGCCTTCAGGACGACCGCTTCGCCGCACTGCGCCGGCGCGCCGGCGGGCACGGCCCAATGCATGATGGCGGCCGGCACCACGAAATCGACCACCGAAGGTCCGAACAGCCGGAAGAAGTCACAGAATCCCACCATCCCTTTCTGCCAGACCATCAGGGTGGTGATGTCGCCGAAGGGGCTGAAGGCGCCGCCGGCATTGGCGGCGACCACGATGTTGACGCAAGCCAGGGTCACGAAACGCGGCGCCTCGCGCCCCGCCGCCAGGACCACGGCGCACATCACCAGGGCGGTGGTCAGGTTGTCGGCGACCGGCGACAGGACGAAGGCCAGCAGGCCGGTCAGCCAGAACAGGGCGCGGTAGCCGAACCCCGCGTTCACCAGCCGGGCGCGCAGCACGTCGAACACCCGGCGTTCCTCCAGGGCGCCGACATAGGTCATGGCCACCAGCAGGAACAGCAGCAATTCGGCGTATTCCAGGAAAACGTGGCGGATGGCGACCTCGACCTCGCCCGACCGGCCCAGGCCGTCGAAGACGAAGGCGATCATCACCCACAGGATGCCGGCCGCCATCACCATCGGCTTGGACTTGCGCAGATGGGTGACTTCCTCGGCGATGACCAGCAGATAGGCCAGCCCGAAAACGACCAGGGAGGCGATGCCGGCCCAGTGGTCGGTCAGGTCGGGTTCGGGCATGGTGTCCGTCTTTCAGGCGGGAGACTTGGTGAAGGAGGGCGCGGCCCCGAGGGTGGCTTTGGTCGTACGGTGCAGCTGGTATTCGCAGCCCCTGGCCCCCAGGGGCGCCGCATCGCAACCGCGCCCGAGGATCAGTCTACGCCGGCAATTCCTCGGTTAGAAGATCGTTCCCTTCCCACCCTATTCGTCGTGGGCGGGCTTGTCCCGGCCGTCCACGCCGTTCCTCCCTGTAACCGTTCGAGCTTGCAGCGTCACGTGGATCACCGGGGGTGGTCAATGCCGCTCCTCTTCCGGCCAGAAGGTCGCGTCCATGATCCGTTCGTATGTCCACGGGCATTCGGAGGGGAAGGTCGCTTCGGGCAAGCCGGTCTCACCGTAGGCGCTCACGCGGGCGTCGCCGTAGGCGTCCTCTACGGTCTCTGGCACTTGGGGGCTGAGGCTGGGATTGTCTTTCAAATGACGCTCCAAGGCCCGCCGCTGGGTACGAATCGTCGCTTCCCAACTTGCTCCGCGACGGGTGGGCTGAAACTGCCACTTCAGCAAATGCGACAGCAACACAATAAGGCGGGAGACAAGCTCCCGCTTTTCGGTTTTGCCCATGCTTTCGATTTCCTCGGCAATATGCTCGATGTCGGCGGCCGATAGCTGGCCGGACCGCAACAGGGCTGCCTGTTCATTGGCCCATGCGTAAAAGTCCTGTTCGTAGAGGTTGCTCGCCGTCATCGCCTTTACCTCCGTAGTTCCGCCCTGCCCGGTGACCGGCCGACCCACGCTCGGATTGTACCAGCCCCGACCGACCCATGCCAGCGCAGGCACATTTGCATGAAACGGCCAGCATGCCGTCCTGGGCGGATAACGAAAAGCCCCCGCCGGATCGCTCCGGCGGGGGCTTCTTGTTCACAATCGCTTCGGCGGATCAGCCGTGCAGCGAGTGGTAGCGGGCCATCAGGACGTCCTTGCTCTCGACGTCGCCGACGACGATACAGTCGGCCGGGCAGACCATCTGGCACTGCGGGCTGTCCTCGGCGCCGACACACTCGGTACAGGCGGCCGGATTGATCAGATAGATCACGTCGCCGGCGGAAATGGCTTCGTTCGGGCACACGGAGACGCAGGCGTCACAGCTGGTGCAATCGTCGTTAATCTTCAAAGACATGGTGGCATCCTCTCCTCGCAACCCCCATAGGGACGCCCCCGGTTCCCGCTTCATGGGCGGGTCACCGGGGGACGGCCGTATCTTACGCCGCCTGCCCGAGACGGGCCAGCTTTTCATGGCGGTAGGCGCCCCACAAGGCGGCGCCGATCGCCCCGGCATAGATGGAGTCCGGGTTGGCCACGGCCACCAGGTTGACCTTCTCCTGCTCGGCCGCCTCGTTGAGGGCGGCGACCAGACCGGTGTCGAGGGCCAGGCCGCCGGTGACCTGGACGATGCCTTCGACCGCGCCGATGGACTTCAGCAGCTTGGCCAGACGCACCGCCATGGACACGTGGATGCCCTTGAGGATGTTGGACGCGGTGATGCCGCGCGACACCATGTTGATGACGTCGGTTTCCGCCAGCACGGCGCAGATGGACGAGACCTTCTCGGGGTCGTCGGCCTTCATGGACAGGCTGCCGATTTCATCCTGGGCGATACCCAGATAGCGGGCGATGTTCTCGAGGAACTGGCCCGAGCCCGAGGCGCACTGGCTGGTCATCTTGTAGGACAACACCTTGCCCGAGCCATCCATGCGGATGGCGCGGCCGTTCAGCGCCCCGATATCGAGCACCGCGCGGGCTTCCGGGTTGAGATAGAGGCCGCCACGGCCATGGGTGGTCATGGAGTAGAAGTGGCCGGTGGCGAACTTCAGGTTCTCGGCATCGCCGGTGGACGCCACATAGGCGACATCCTTGGCGTTGACGCCGGCGTTCTTCAGCATGCTGTCATAGGCTTCGGTGGTGAGCTGGAAGGGGTCGCGGTTGCGGATGCGCGCGGTTTCCTTGCCCAGCCATTCGGTCTTGTCGCCATTGACCTTGAACACGACGGTCTTGATGCAACCCGAACCGATGTCGACGCCGGTGGTGATGAGTTCAGACATTAAGGTATCCTCCCTTCCCGACTAGTTCACGACCGCGCGGACGGCGAAGGTAGCTCCGCCGAGAGCGCCGGTGTAGATGGAGTCGGGGTCGATGTTGATCTGCACGTCGCCGTAGTTTTCCTTGATCAGCTTGCGCAGCTCGCGCACCGCCGCCTCGTTCTTGGCGACGCCACCGGTGAAGGTGAACTGGTCCTTGACGCCGCCGGCCCGCGACAGGATCGACATGGCGCGCAGGATGATGGCGCGGTGCAGACCGGCCAGGATGTCCTCGCGCTTCTCGCCCAGGGCCAGACGGTCACGCAGCTCGGCGCCCGCGAACACGGTGCAGGTGGAGTTGATGCGGACCGACTTGTTCGACTTCATGGCCAGCGGACCCAATTCGTGCAGGCCCATGTTCATTTCGTCGGCGATGTAGCCCAGATAGCGTCCGCAACCGGCGGCGCAGCGATCATTCATCTGGAAGTTCTCGACGATGCCCACCGGGTCCACCTGGATGCCTTTGGTGTCCTGGCCGCCGATGTCCAGCACCGTGCGGGTTTCCGGGTACATCATATGGGCGCCCAGACCGTGGCACAGGATCTCGGAGCGGATATGCTCCTTGGGGAAGGGCAGGCGGACGCGGCCATAGCCGGTGCCGACCACATAGGTCTCTTCCAGCGGAATGGCCAGGGCGGCCTGAACCGGCTTCAGGATGGAGCTGCCGGTCATGGTGCCCTTTTCCAGGGCGCGGACGAACTTGCCCTCCATGTCGCCGGCCGGCGGACGGTTTTCCACTTCGATGATCGACTTGTCGTAGACGTTGAGGATCAGGTCGAAGCCGAGATTGGCCTCCTTGCACACGGCTTCGCCGTGGCTCATGAACTCGGCGCCGGCCAGATCGCGGAAGAAGTCCGACTTGCGCTTGACGCCGGGGGCGTACTGGGCGGCCGAGCTTTCACGCAGACGCGAGAAGGTGCCCTCCAGCGCCTCGATCACCGCCCGCTCGCGGCCGGCGAAACGCGGCCCCTTGATGTTGGTGACGCAGGTGCGCTCCAGGTCGTCGAGCTGCTCGAGGAACTGGACGTGGCGGAAGTTGCGCTCCAGGTCGGCGATGATGTCGTCGACCTTGCCCGCCACTTCCGGCACGGCGGCGAGGCCGCGACGGAACAGGGTCAGGCGGGTGTCGATCAGCGCTTCCTGCTTGGAAACCGCCGCCGCCGTGTCGTAGTTCGAGCGCGAATTGGTGATGCCGCGCCCCAGGATCTGGAGGTTCTCATCCATGACCACCGCTTTGGTGGTGGTGGAGCCCAGATCGATGCCGATGAAACAACGCATTGTTTTGTCCTCCCTTACGCGGCAACGGTCTTGGAGCCGCCGCCACGGCGCTTCTGCTCGATCATCTGGAAGTAGCTTTCCAGGCGGTTCTTGACGTTGGCCGCCGAGAAGTAGCGGGGGTCGACCAGGTCGGTTTCGATGAACGCGCCCGGGCGGCCGGTTTTCCGCTCGACTTCCTTCATGATCATCAGCTGGCCGGCGGAGAAGCTGTTGCAGCTCTTGATGGAGTTGATCAGCAGGCCGTCGGCTTCGTATTCCTCGACATACTCGGCCAGCAGATCGACGCGGGTCGGCAGGTTCAGGTTGGTGTAGCAACCCAGGCAATAGTCGGCCAGGCTCTCCAGCGGATTGTCCGGGTCGTGGCGGAAGCCACGGTCGTAGAGACCGCCCACCTTGGTGTAGGAACTGGCGACCACGATGGCGCCTTCGTCATAGAACATCTTCCAGAATTCGCGGAAGTTGGTCCAATTGGGCGGGCCTTCGACGATCAGGCGATACTTCTGGTCGTTGAAGTAGGTGCCCTCGGGGGTCAGGGGGCCCTGGTGGTTCTCGATGCGGCCCTGCACTTCGGCGCGCAGCATCTCGTAGTACTTCACCGCATCCTCGGTGCCGCGGAAGGCGGTGAAGATCGGGCCGATGTAGTACACGCCGCCGAAATAGGCGTCGATGGGCGAGGGCTTCTTCTTGCCCTGTTCCAGGCACCACACCAGGTCGTCCTCGGCCTTGGCCGAAGCGCGCAGATACTGGCGCAGACGGTCGATGTCGAACTTGACGCCGGACACCTGCTCCAGGCCGGGGATGACCACTTCCTTCAGCTGCTTGACGATGTAGTCGCGCATGTTCTGGGTGGAATGGCCGTCGCCCTCGTAGGGGACGTGCAGCATCAGGGTCGGGCACTTGTACTCTTCACGCAGCAGCTCGAACCACTTCATGAAGGTGTAGCAGCCGGTGTAGCTGAGCATCAGCACGTCGGGGTTGGGATAGGGCTTGCCGTTGGGAGCGATGTTGCCCTTGGTCATCTGGCCGATGTCGCACTTCACATAGGTGCAGACATCCTCGGAGTGGCCGGTCTTCTCGGCTTCCATGATGTAGCCGCCAGAGGCCTTGCGCATGCCGGCCTGGATGGCGTTGATCTCGGGCAGGTTGTTGACGATGTCGAAGCACATCAACAACTCGTTCAGATTGCCGGGAACGAAGGTGGACGACACCTTGCGACCGGTTTCGTGCTTAGAGGTGATCGCGTCGTAGTTGCGAGCGATCATCTGCTTCTGCATCTCCATCGATGCTTCTTTGATGGCTTCAGGCTTGCTCATGATGTCAGCTCCACAGCTTGATGGAATCGGCGAAGGTACCAGCCTGCTCGCGGATCGGCTGCATCTGGCCCGAGTTTTCGGCGTACTTGAAGGCGATGTAGGGAATGCCGGCGTCGGACAGACGATGGCAGACCATGGGGCGGTCCAGCAGGGCGGGATCGCAGAAGCTGGGGGTGGCGTAGATGACACCCTCGGCGCCGCTCGCCTTGACCGCGGCGATGTGGAACTTGCCCTTGTCCTCTTCGACCGGGACGTATTTGCACGACGTCTCGACCGAGTGCTTGAGATAGGTTTCGGACAGCGCTTCCAGCGGGTCGCCGTCGGTGGGGACGTCCACGGTGAGGAAGCGGTTGTTCAGCGAGTAGTCGTCATCGACGATGTAGCAACCGGCCATCTCGATGGACTTGATCAGGTTCAGCGGCGGCTGCTCGCAGAACGAGCCGAAGATGGCGATGCGGACGTTGTCGCGCTTCGGGCGGTCCTCGGCGGCGGCGGCGGCCATGTAGTCCTTGAGCATCTGGTTATGCTCTTCCACGTCCATCATCAGGCCGGCGCGCATCAGCACGTAGACTTCCGAGGTCGGGGCCAGCCAGGGCTGCTTGGCGCGGAAGGCGTAGACTTCACGCACCAGACGGCGGTTCTCGTTGTAGAGCTTGGTCGAACGCCGAATATCGTCGTCGCTGATGGTGCGGCCGGTGACGTGCTCCAAACCTTCCTTGAACTCCTTCAGCTCCTGCACATAGTAGGTGCCGCCGATGGAGGAGTCGAAGTTCTGGGGGGTGTCGAAGAACTTGCTCCACACATTGGGGAACATGATCTTCCACATGCCCGACAGGTTGCGGATCACGTCGCAGACGAACGGGAAGACCATGCCGTCGACGAAATCGAGGCGGTTGGTGACGCCCAGCTCGATGGTCGAGCGCGGAATGCGGCAGATATAGCTCTGATAGTAGGCGTCGCCGTGGATGACTTCCATGGCGTCGCCGCCGCCGAAGATCCCCAGCGGCAGGCAGCCGGCGGCATGGATGATTTCCAGCGGCGAGTAGACCGGCAGGAAGCCGATGACCTTGCGGCCGGCCTGGGCGGCCTTCCACTTGCGGGCGTAATTGAAGTTCAGGTCTTCGTACATCTCTTGGCAAACGGCCACGATGTCGGCGACGGTCCTATTCTTTCCAGACATCCTATCGGTCCTCCCAAAGTGCCGCTCTCTTTTCGACGAAAGCGTTCAAACCCTCGACTGCGTCGTGGGTGGCCATTAGGCCGTTGAGGTAAAGATCTTCGACGGCGGCGATCTTGGCCTTGACCCGCTCGTTCATGCCGAGACGGGCGGCCTTGACCGCGAAACGCAACGAAGAGGCGGAGTGCTTGGCCGGTCCGGCGTCGAACCAGGCCAGGGCCGCGGCCTCCGGCTCGTCGGCCACCGCATTGGCCAGGCCAAGGCGGAAGGCTTCCTCACCGGTGATGCTGCGGCCGGAGTAGAGCAGGTCCTCGGCGGCGACCCGAGGCATCCGCTCGGGCAGCAGGCAAGACGCCGCCGGGGCGAACACACCCAATACGATCTCCGGCTGGCCCAACTTGGAGTCGGGCGAGACGAACATCATGTGGCCGGCCAGGGCCACTTCCAGTCCACCGCCCAGGCACTGGCCACGCACCGACACCAGGATCGGCACCGGATACTCGACCATGGCCAGGATCAGCGCGTGCAGGCCTTTCAGCATGCCGGCGCACTGGTCGGGCATGTGTTCGGGCACCGAGGCGCCGAAGCTGAAATGCGGCCCCTCGTGGTCGATCAGAACGGCCTTGATGTGCCGGTCGGTGCTGCCCTCGGCCAAAGCCTTGGTCAGCGCCGCGATCATCTCGGCATCGACGATGTTGGCCTTGGGGCGCGACAGCCGCAGCCGCAGCAGCTTGCCGTCGCGATCCAGCCAAACCTTGAGCGCGGAGTCGGCCATGCTAGTCGGCCTTCTTGGGGATGAGGGACTCGATCAGTTCGGCCGTCCACGGAGCGCCCTTGGCCAGCGCCTGACGCAGGGCCACGAAGTCGATCTCGCGCTCGTCCTTGGGGCCTTCATTGAAAGCCCTAAAGCCGGTGCGGGCCTCGGTCATCATGTTGAGGCCGAGCCAGTCGCGGCTGTTTTCCTTGTTGGCGTTCCAGGCGTTCAGCTTGGGCTTGCGCAGTTCCTGGATGGTCTTGGTGAAGCAGTCGGGGAAGGTCATCAGGATCTTGGCGCAGATCTCTTCCACCTTGGCGTCCAGCAGCGACAGATCGACCTCGCCCTTCTTCAGCAGCTCCTTGCCGGCGGCCAGCTCGGCTCCGGTCTTGGACTCGCCGTGGATGATGCGGCCGAACTCGTCGAGATAGCGGTCGGTGACCACCAGCGGGTTGGCGACGAACTTGCCGTCCACCTTCAGCGCCGGGACCACGTCCATGATGATGCCGGTGCGGTAGGCCTTGTGGGCCGACCAGGGCTCACACAGCGAACCGGAGACCATGGCCAGCTCGGCGCCGACCATCACCGGCAGGAAGTCGGTGGCGCCGCCGATGGGGGCCGAACCGTGCTTGGGGCCGGCCTGACCGAACTTGGCCAGATCCTGGGCGACCGAGAAGTCGGCGGCCATGCCGATTTCCTGACCGCCGCCGATGCGCATGCCGTTGACGCGGCAGATCACCGGCTTGTCGCAGCCCAGGATCGACGAGACCATGTCGTTGAACAGCCGCATGTACTGGCGGTATTCCTGGGGGTTGCCGGCGTAGTACTCGGCATATTCCTTGGTGTTGCCGCCGGTGCAGAACGCCTTGTCGCCGGCGCCGGTGAAGACCACGGAGGACACGTCGCGGGCACAGGAGGCGTCGTGGAACGCCATGATCACGCCCTTCACCATGTCGGTGGTGTAGGAGTTGTACTGCTTCTGGTTGTCCAGCGTGATCCAGGCGTTGTACAGGCCCTCGGCGACGGTGCCGTCGGGACGCTTGGCGGGGCGCTTCTCGTAGATCACGCCCGGCACGACCTCGGTGCGAACCAGATTGTGGTCGTTGAGATGGGCGGGGGCCGTCCGGTCGACGATGGCGGCGGTTTCCTTCTTCATGGCGTCTTTTCCCTCTCGCGATTTGATTTTTTTTAGACGGTGGGGCGCAGCACGGCGCGGCGCGACAGCTTGTGGTCATGCACGGCGGCGAAGGTCTCGTTGATCGAGTCCAGCGGTCGGCATTCGACGAAGTTCTTGACGTTGACCTTGCCCGACAGCACCAGCTCAAGGGCACCCGGATAGAGGTCGGGAGGGCAGCCCCAGTTTCCAAGAGCCCGTGCGTGGTAGGCCATCAGATTGGACAGACGGAACTCGGCCTTGTTCATGGTGTAGCCGACCACGCAGATGGTGCAGCCGTGGACCATCAGGTCGAAGGCGGTCTGCTGGCCGGGAACCGAGCCGGAGCATTCCATGATGATCCACTCGGTGGCGCGCAGGCCTTGGGCCTTGGCGAAGGCGCCGATTTCCTTCTTGATCTCGCGGGTGCCGGGGAAGTCCTTGGGGTTGAGGCCCAGCGTGGCGCCCGAGGCCTTGACCGCTTCCAGCTTGACGGGATCGAGATCCAGCGCCACCACCGTGGCGCCCAGCGCCGCGGCCACCTGGACCGAATAGCCGCCGACGCCGCCACAGCCGATGACGATCACCAGATCGCCCTTGCCGATGCCGGCCTGCACCGCCGCCTGATAGGGAGTGGTCAGCGCGTCGGCCACCACCGAGACTTCCGCCAGTTCCAGGCCGGCGGCCTTGAGCCGGGCCTCGTTGACCTCGCACAGCCCCCTGGCGGGAACTTTGATATGGGTGGCGAAGCCGCCCTGGAGGTCGTTGCCGGGCATCTTCTGCGCGCGGCAGATGGTGCCCTTGCCACGCTTGCACAGGTCGCATTCACCGCAGGGGATCACGGCGGAAATGATGACGGCCTTGCCGATCCAGCTTTCGGCACCGGTGCCGGCAGCCTGGACCCGGCCGCTGATCTCGTGGCCCAGCGCCAGCGGCAGCGGCTGATTGGTCCGCACGCCGTTGAAATAGTAGTCGAGATCCGTATGGCACACGCCGCAGCCCGATATGGCGACAAGGACCTCTCCCGGCTCCAGGGCGCCGATCTCCATCGGCTCCTTGACCATGGGCTGGCCAACTCCGGTCATCATCCAACGGTACGGTGACGTGCTCATGCGTTTCCCTCTCCAGTGCGGCTGCCGTTCCGATCCGGCCGTTTATGCCGAACCTGCCCGACGTGTATTATTGCGTAAATACGTACCACAATACCGATTTAGCCGTCAAGCACACCTTGCAGTCTTGTGCACCGACCCAAATGGGTGGTATTGACCTAGTCCGATCCGGTCAGCGAGTCGGTCCTCGATTTCGAAGAGCGGATGGCGGGCACGATGGAGGGGCAAATCAGCCGTTCCGACGGGCCTGTTTGCGGGCGAACCATGATTGTGGCCAGGCACTCCATGACGAAACAAGGTCTGGGCGCCTTTCGGGGGTAACAGAATATGACGACGAGTTCCGGATCTGGATCTGTCTCGATAGCGATGTGCGGCAGCGGTGGCGCCGGCGTGATGACCGCCGCCAACATGTTTCTCGACGCGGCGGCCGAGGCTGGCTTTTACGCGCTGTTCGGCCGTTCCTCGGGGCCGCAGATTCGCGGTGGCGAGGCTGCCGCGCTGGTGCGCCTTGGGGTCGATCCCATCACTTCGGTGGACGATACCTTCGACATCATGCTCGCCATCGATTGGCAGGGAGTTCAGCGCTTCGCCGCCGAGCTGCCGCTGTCCAAGAACAGCGTGGTGATTTGCGACCCCGCCGCCGGCGACGTGCCGGAAGCCTATGTCAACAGTGGTGCCCGCATCGTTCACCTGCCCATGAAGGATCTGGCCAAGGCCATTCCGGGCGGTCGCCCCAACATGATCGCGCTGGGCGCGGTGGCGGCCCTGATCGGCTTCCCCATCGCCCCGCTGACCGAGGTTCTGGGCAAGTCGCTGAAGAAGAAGCGTGCCGACGCCTACGAGTCTTCGGTCGCCGCAGTGAAGTCGGGCGCCGAGGCGGCCGCGTCGCTGGGTGACGTCAAGAAGGTGGGCGCGCCCAAGGCCAAGGACGTCAAGCGCTGGACCATCACCGGCAACTACGGCACCGGCCTGGGCGCCATCCGTGGCGGCGTGCGCTTCTGTGCCGCCTATCCCATCACCCCCGCCACCGAGGTTCTGGAATATCTCAGCTCCGCCCTGCCCAAGGTCGGCGGCGTGTTCGTCCAGGCCGAGGATGAGTTGGCTTCGGTCAACATGTGCATCGGCGCCTCCTACGGCGGCGAAGCTTCCATCACCTCGACCGCCGGTCCCGGCCTGTCGCTGATGATCGAAGGCATCGGCCTGTCCATGGCGTCGGAAACCCCGGTCGTGGTGGTGGACGTCCAGCGCGTCGGCCCCTCCACCGGCATCGCCACCAAGTGCGAGCAGTCGGACCTCAATATCGCGGTCTACGGCCTGCACGGCGACGCGCCCCATCTGGTGGTCGCCCCCAACTCCATCGGCGACTGCATCTTCACCACCCAGTGGGGTGTCTATCTGGCCGAGGCGCTGCAGAGCCCCTGCATCGTGCTGTCGGATCAGGCCCTGGGTCAGAGCCGCGGCATCATCGACGCTCCCGCCGACGTGGCCTTCGTGGGCAAGCGGCTCGCGGCGGTCGCTCCCGCCGAGGGCGAGGTGTTCAAGCGCTACGCCAACACCGCCAACGGCGTGTCCCCCATGCCGGTTCCCGGCCAGGCCGGTTGCCAGTACACCGCCGACGGTCTCGAGCATACCGAGACCGGCACGCCGACCTCGCAGGCTTCCGACCACACCCTGCAGCTGGAAAAGCGTCAGCGTAAGCTCACCAGCCACGACTACGGCAATCACTGGGCGACCATCGAGGGCGAGGGCGACATCGCCGTCATCACCTGGGGCTCCTGCACCGGTGCCGCCCGCGAGGCGGTGGCCCGTGCCCGGGCCGACGGCGTCAACGCCAAGCTGATCGCGCTACGTCTGATTTCTCCGATCCAGCCGGTGCAGATGGGCGAGGCCCTGAAGGGCGTCAAGAAGATCCTGGTGGTCGAGCAGAGCCATCTCGGCCAGTTCACCCGTTACCTGCGTGGCGAATACGATCTGCCGGCCAAGCCCGAGCAGCTCAGCCGTCCCGGGCCGCTGCCCATGCGCCCCGGCGAAATCCACGCCCGCCTTCTGTCGATGGGGAAGTAAGTCATGACCAGCTGCAACATACCCAATACCTACGCCGCCAAGGACTTCAAGTCCGACGTGAAGCCGGTCTGGTGTCCGGGCTGCGGCGATTACGCCGTGCTGTCCTCCATCACCAAGGCCTTCGCCGACCTGGGTCTGGCTCCGCACCAGACCTCGGTGGTGTCGGGCATCGGCTGCTCCTCGCGCATCCCGGCCTACACCAATACCTACGGCTTCCACTCCATCCATGGCCGCGCCCTGGCGGTTGGCCAGGGCCTGAAGCTGGCCCGTCCCGACCTCACCGTCCTGGTGGCCGGCGGCGACGGCGACGGCTTCTCCATCGGCGGCAACCACTTCCTGCATGCCTGCCGCCGCAATGTGGATCTGACCTACATCGTCATGGACAACCGCGTCTACGGCATGACCAAGGGCCAGCCCTCCCCGACCACCGAGTCCGATTGGGACGCCTCGGCCATGGCGCCGCCCGGCGGCACTGGCATGACCCCGTTCCATCCGCTGGCCATCGCGCTGGCGGCGGGGGCGAACTTCATCGCTCGCGGCTTCTCGGGCGACCCGAACGGCACCGCCGAGATCATCGCCGAAGCGATCCGGCACCCCGGCTTCTCGTTCGTCGCCATCATGTCGCCTTGCGTCACCTTCCGCGAAGAGCAGCGCGAGTGGAAGGACACCATGCGCAAGACCGCCATCGAGGCGACCAAGGATGCCGCCCAGGCCGCCCGTCGTCTGATGACCGACGACGGCTTCAATTGCGGCGTGCTCTACCGGGGCAACCGGGTGTCCTACGGCAAGGACAAGGTGGTCTCGTCCAAGGTTTCCGACCTGGACGCGGAATTCACTCTTTGAGCAAAGAGCCTGATTTCGGGGCGGTACGCTCCTCCGCCGATCTTCTCGCCATCGCCCGTGTGATGGAAGAGCGGTCGGCGGAGCGCTATCGCGAAATGGCCGTGGCGTTCGAGGTTGCCTGCAACCTCGACACCGCCAATGCCTTTCGCGAACTGGCCGAGGGCGAGGATCGGCATGCCGCCGATTTCCCCGCCCTCGCCGGCCAGCCTCCCCGTGTCATGCCTTGGGGTGAGGAAGATCCCGAGATCGCGGACCCGGATGCGGTCCACTATCTCATGCATCCCTGGCATGCCTTCGATCTTGCCTTGCGGCACGAGGAGAAGGCCCTGGCCTTCTTCTCGGTGCTGGCGACCCAATCCTCCCATGCGGAGGTGAGGGCCGAGGCCGCCCGTCTAGCCGAGCGCGAGCGCGGTCATGTGGACCATGTCAAACAGCGGCTGACCGAATTGCCGGTTCCGCCCCGTGACTGGTACGTGGACGAGGACGGTCCCAACTGGGAAGCTGGGGATTAAAGTGTAAATCATCCCTCAATCGCCGGGCGGCGGACCTCCGTCCGCCTTGGCTTTCGCGCCACGAGGCGCGCCGGGCCTTGCCCGCAACTCCGAACGAATGAATGATTTCATTCGTTCGTCGGTATAGGGGGCTTCACCATGCATCAACCTATTCTTCCCGAAGGCTGGGAAAAGCCCATCGGCTACGCCAACGGTATTCTCGCGCAAAAGGGTCGGGTGCTGGCCCTGGCCGGGCAGGTGGGCTGGAACGCCGCCCAAGTGTTCGAGAGCGAGGAGCTGGCGCCGCAATTCGAACAGGCGCTGAAGAACATCCTCGCCATCCTGGCCACCGCCGGCGGCCGGCCCGAACACATCATCCGCATCACCGCGTTTTGCATCGACAAGCCCCGATATCTGGCCGCGCGCGCCGAGCTGGGGCGGATCTGGCGCCAATTGATGGGGCGGCACTATCCCGCCATGAGCATGATCTTCGTCGCCGACCTGCTGGATCATCCGGCCAAGATCGAGCTGGAAGCCACCGCGGTCATCCCCGATCTATAACGAATTATTATTGCGTCCATACTAAATATATTTTTCCAATGATGGCTGGAATGGCCCATGGTGGCGCAATAGCGTTATCCAGCCAGGAGCCTTCCGCCGTGCAGCAGATCAAGTGGGACGACCCCTTCCTCCTCGAGAACCAGCTTTCCGAAGACGAAAAGATGATCCGCGACGCGGCTCATGCTTATTGCCAGGAAAAGCTCCAGCCGCGTGTGCTGAAGGCCTTCCGGGAGGAGACGTTCGACCGCGAGATCATGAACGAGATGGGCGAGATGGGGCTGCTCGGGCCGACCATCCCCGAGGAATTCGGCGGTCCCGGCGTCAACCACGTGGCCTACGGCCTGATCTCGCGCGAGGTCGAGCGGGTGGATTCGGGCTATCGCTCGGCCATGAGCGTGCAGTCCTCGCTGGTCATGCATCCCATCTACACCTACGGCACCGAGGCGCAGAAGAAGAAGTATCTGCCCAAGCTGGCCACCGGCGAACTGGTCGGCTGTTTCGGCCTGACCGAGCCCGACGCCGGCTCCGATCCGGGCAGCATGCGCACCCGCGCCAAGAAGGTGGACGGCGGCTATCTGCTGACCGGCACCAAGATGTGGATCACCAACAGCCCGGTCTCCGACATCGCGGTGGTCTGGGCCAAGTCCGACGGCCATGACGGCAAGATCAAGGGCTTCATCGTCGAGCGCGGCACCAAGGGCTTCTCCACTCCCAAGATCGAAGGCAAGCTGTCGCTCCGCGCCTCCGTCACCGGCGAGATCGTGCTGGACGAGGCTTTCGTCCCCGACGAGAACCTGCTGCCCAACGTTTCCGGTCTGGCCGGTCCGTTCGGCTGCCTCAACAAGGCCCGCTACGGCATCGCCTGGGGCGTCATCGGCGCCGCCGAGTTCTGCTGGCACGCGGCGCGTCAGTACACCCTGGATCGCAAGCAGTTCGGCCGTCCGCTGGCCGCCAACCAGCTGATCCAGCTCAAGCTGGCCAACATGATGACCGAAATCACCCTGGGCCTGCAGGCTTGCGTGCGGGTCGGCCGCATGATGGACGACGACAGCTGGGCGCCGGAAGCGGTGTCGCTGATCAAGCGCAACAACTGCGGCAAGGCCCTGGATATCGCCCGCATGGCGCGCGACATGCACGGCGGCAACGGCATTTCGGAAGAGTTCCACGTCATCCGCCACATGGTGAACCTGGAGACGGTGAACACCTACGAGGGTGCCCATGACGTCCATGCCCTGATCCTGGGCCGGGCCCAGACCGGCATTCAGGCGTTTTCGTAAGGGGGGGGGAGTGACGGCCGGGGGCTCGCCCCCGGCCTGCGTTTTTCGGTTGGTAGGGGAGAGGCGTGGTGCTCAAAGTTCTCGTCGCGGTCAAGCGGGTCGTCGATTACAACGTTAAGATCCGGGTTAAGGCCGACCAGAGTGGGGTCGAGACCCAGAACGTGAAGTTCAGCATGAACCCGTTCGACGAGATCGCGGTGGAAGAGGCGGT
>NZ_CAINTR010000138.1 GCF_903853455.1 uncultured Magnetospirillum sp. | reverse complement strand
GTCGATGATCCCGGTGAACTTGTCCAGCTTCGGCCGTGCGGCTGGCTCCTTCCGCCGATACCCCGGCGGTGCCGAGAACGCGCACATCTTGTCCACCGTCTTGCGCGCAACGCCGAATATCCGTCCGGCCGCCAGCCAGATCCGGACATTGCTTGCTCGGAACCGGGATCATCGCCGCTCCAGAACGTCGAGAACCCGCCGCAGCGTCGCGGTAGCGGCATCACCGCCGACACGAATACGATAATGGCCCAGTGACCACATAGCTGTGCAAAATGGCCAAAGTTGATCGGCTGATCGGCAGGGCGTAGGGCATAGCGCCACGCGAGAGCCCGTGGCTGGGACGCCAGCGGACCCGCAAGAGGGAGACCGGGTTCGCGGTGATGGGATGTCCTCTAGGTCTAATACTTGCAGGCCAAAACCGTTTCCGCGAACGCCTCGGCCGCCAAGCGGTCCATCAAGGCGTTCTGCGTATTGGACAACTGCCGAATGCCGGCGTGGGACAGGTTGTTGGGCCGACTGGGCTCGTGCGTCACTCGCACAGGCTTGTCCGCCTCTCCAGCAATTTTCTTCACCTCACCTACATTGGCGATCGCCAGCAGCGCTTCGCCATTCTTGCGAGGATAGGCCTGAGCTAAGTCGTCCCGGACCAGCGCCAACTCCTGGGCCTTCGGCAACTGCTGGCCTCTAGTGCGTGAATGGAATTCCAGCCAATTCACACTCACATACGTTTCACCCTGGCGTTGCTGGAGCGCGTTCCAGGCGATTCCGTTACCAAGCAGATTGCCATCCTCATCCACGGCGCGGCGGCCCTTTGGCACATAGCGGACCACATGGTCCGTGTCGAGAATGGGCAGCCGCTTCGTCATCGCGTTTGGAACCAGCATTCGGGAGCGTAGGGCTGCAGCACTTCGGCGATGCGTTCCGTCGACGCCATCACAGCCGCGCTTTCGCGCTTGCCGGCGAGGTAGCGGACCAGCACCACCGTCACCGCGTCACCGGGCATACATTCGATCGTCAACCTGTTGTCGCCTTCGATCCACATGGCCACCACATGGCCGTGGTTGGCAAGACTGAGGCCCGGGCGTCGCCGCGGATTCAGTACGAACATGGCGCGAAGCAATGTCCGGAAGGAATCAAATCCGATCGGCGAATCAGCCGGATCCCATTCCTCCGGGTCATGCAAGCGGTCCAACTGGGCGAACAGTTTGGTCCGCCAGGTATCGTCCATGTGCATTGCCACCTGGGACGTATGGATTTTCATGTCGGCCAGGGCGGCGAACAGCATCTGGTGGATGGTGTCGGCGTCGGCCTGTTCCGGACCGGCCACTAGGCGGGTGAGTGCCTGTGCCGGGCGCTGGCCGGTCAAGGCCCATGGATTTTCGCTGAGCGCCGCGTCGGTGCTGACGGCTCGTGACCGGGGATTGGTGGGGTATGCCTCGAGGTTCGCCAGAGCCCTGTTCATTTGAACAACTGCCTTGTTTCGTCGGTGATGCAAGTTTCGAAGATAAGGTTTTTTTTGTTGTGTAGTGAATTGAGGATTTCAGCTCTGCCATCGTGAAGATCGGGGATTGGCGATATCCAGTAGACGTCGATATCGAGGAGAATAGCCGAATGGAAAGGCAACACCGGGTTCACCACGGTCATTCCGACGTTGGCATGTGTATCGCTGTCGAGGGGGAGCACGGTATTCACCGAGAATGCCACGGGCATCGGCAGCTCCTGGGGCATGTCGGGCGCGATACGCACCCATCGGCCGGCGTCGTCGAGCGCGCCGGGAATGTCGATGCGATTGATGAATCGCACACCCATGCGGGTGACTTTTCGGCGATGCAGAGCCTTTTCAACGATGTCCCATGCCTCGAGGAACCTTGTCGCGAAGGAGCCCCACCCGTGGTAGGGCGCCAGTTGGGAGGTCGACAGCGCGGCGGACCGGTTTACCGGGAGGCCAGGGGCGGTTCCTGTATTAGTGAGGGTGACGATTTCGGTCCGGTCTTGGGAGGAGAGTTTAAAACCGATGGGCGTGACGCTGTGACTGACCAGGGTGCTGGAGCCTTGGAACAGCATCTCCTGCATGATTTCTTCGACCGGGTAGCGCTTTCGCAGCTTCCGGGTGATCTTCGCGCGGGCCTGATCCGGGCATTCGCCTTCGAACTGGAATTCGATAACTGCCTCGGTGATCGGTGGCTTGGAATACTGCGGCACTGTTTCCCCCTGACCTTTGCATTTAGTCGCTCATTTCAACGAAAATAGCAATGCTCCAGGGCGGTGGATCTGGTGCATGGGTATGGGGAGGATGGCAGGAAGCCAGGTCAGGATCACCACGGGTTTCCTGACTGATTAACCGACCGTGGGCCGGACACGATGATGCAGGTCCATCTCACGGATCGTGGGCACGATCTCACACAATGTGGGACACCGACCGGCTACAGTCTCCCTGGTTTTGTGCCGAAAACATAGATGATATCAGGTCGGGCCGTTTATCATTGCGCGTCGCAAGTTGCGCAGGGAGACCGGCAAGGTCCCAATCAACTTTGGCCATTTTGCACAGCTATGTGGTCACTGAGTCATAATGGTGTGCTGCGGAACGGATTTTATCACGGTTTGCTTGCCGATTTAACCGCCGTCGGCAACTTGGTTCTTTCGCGATCGACCGACGGAAGCGGCGAATCAAGGAATGCTTCGTCAAGGCTGCGGAGGCTGGCGTTGTAGGCCCATCGGACGAATTTTTCGATCAGGCGGGCATTCTCTTCTTCAAGGCGGGCCACCTTGGCTTCGAGGCGGGCGATGCGATCCTGCGCGGCGACCATTTCGACACTGCCGCGTGGCGCCGCAATCGGCATGCTGGCGAGGATGTTCTTGCGCACTCGGTAGGCCGTGGCAATGCGATCATGAGCAGAGAGCGCCTGCCGGGTATAGTTCACCCCAAGCAGACCCTTTACGCCGCCAATTAGGAGTTCCCATGTGAGCGGCCCACGCCAGCCGTCGAGTAGACCGCAGATTTCCGTAACTTTGCTATCCGTGAGTTTCTTTGTCACGACATGTCATCCAAGAGGAGCCGTGTCTCGTCGAGGAAAGATGGGTGCGTTGACATCTCCGGGATGTCGGCGAATCGGAGACGATCATCCGGAGTCGACAGCGATCCGGGGGGCGCCATGCGGATGATGGATCCGTTCGGCACCTCGGGGTCGTCAAGAATGCCTAGCAAGAAGCGCAGGCGCGCAACAGTCGCGAGGTGGTGTTCCAGCCATCGGTCCGCTCCCCAGGTGCCTCCCCCAACCGCCACGCCGGCGCGGGCGAGTTGCTCTTCGGCGATGGTAAGCTGTTTCCGGATATGCTCCGTCTTCGCCTTATCACCTTTCACGCAGACATGCTCTTCACAGTTGATGCAGTCTCTATGCAGCTGGCACGGAAGCATGGCGAAATCATGCACGCAGAATCCAAGTTCCGTGGTGTGGGCCATTGGGAACTGCGCCCGGATGAACTCGGCGTGCGACACCGGGATACGGGCGGAGATCTCCGCCAGGGGGCCGAACAGTCGCCTATCGTCTTCGGCAACGTCCCTAGCCATTACCATGAACTCGTCGGCGGTCATGTGATCGTAAACGGAATTCTGGTGTATGTTGGCGCGCCCGGACCACTTTGCGATGTCGAGTTGCGACAATCCTCCACGTTGAGCAATAGTATTAAGCCAGTGACGGAATTGATGGGTAGACATGCGAATTGGAGACCCGTCAGGTTCCGTAAAACCTAACCTGGAAAAAATTGTACTTCCTCTTTTCGATAATGAGAGCCCAAATCTCACATGGTCATATTTAATTGCCTCTATCATGCAGGAAGACGTGCCAAACCGATCAGTCATTTCGCTCAGCCGCATTATCAACAACGCCTCATCGAATCTTAACCCAGTACGCCTGTCGGCGATTGGGAACGAACTTGGTAGCGTCGTCAGTACAGCCCTTTCCAAGTCTGAAAAATATACAAACCTTTGTGTGTCTCGTCCGTGTATCGTAACATCATGATTACGTCCCCATACCCAGGCTGAGTTACCTTTAGCAAAACCCAATATGTCAGCGGCTTCATTATTATTCAGTCGCGCAGCTCCACGTAAATGACAGAGTTTTTCTGGAAGATAAATTTGCGCCGGATGTTTTACGTACCACGCTGCTATCTCCCTAGCATGGTCGGTTACTAGACGGAGACGCCGGATCGCCTCCTTGACCACGTCGACCATGATCGGAGGAATCCATTTTACCATCGGCTCGGCGCCTTTCTCCGGCCACCACCGCAAGCCGTACCGCATGTTGCCATCGTGCACTGCCTCGACTTCGCAGTCGGCAGGGAGAGAGAATACCTCGCCGATTCGGTCGGGAGCGGAACAAAGCAGTGCTGAGATCGACGAGATGACGATATCCCTTGGAGACTGGGCAAGGGAAAAGCATTTGGGCAACGCGTCGAGCGCAGATTGGGACGGTAATTTTTTTTGCCGGACTGCGTCGGCTTCGGCACCGATACGCTTCAACGATGAGTGATGCGCGCGTATGGGGCTGGTCCACTGGAATGGGATGCCAACCAGACGATGCTCAGACAAGAATTCAGCTATCTTACTCAAGGCCCCCCCAACCGCGTAGGCTGTTCCGGGAGCATAGGCAACCTTGATTTTTGCGGCGGCGCGATTGAAGATTTCCGGCCCTGCTTTTGAAACATCACCAGATCCGATTGTCTCAGTCAGCGCCTCTTCCAGCATGCGCGCGGCAAAGAGGCGCCGCATATGGCTCTTAGTAGGCCTCCATCCATACGCGTAGCGGAGATAGGCTTTGACGAAGTCGGCGAACGGATTTCGAAAGGGAACTCCAGACGCTGACGAAAAACAGAGGCTTGTCCGTCTTTCTGAGTGTCCGCTTTGAGAGCCAACTTCGTCGCTGACGTCCCATTCGTTGGCATCCCAATCCACGGGACCGAACACTTTCAGATCATCGCGGCACAACCGGATGAAGGCAGCAAGATTGGCGGCGGCATCAATGTCGTGACGCGGGAAAAATTGTACGATTTCAGACATCATCTTTTGGTTCCCGACGTTCGGCGCACAGCCGAACTACTTCCGCGCACGCAATGATGGTTCTGTCGTTGGCGCCAGCTACGGAAGTATCCCCTATTGCTGTCAGAATTCGTTCGCGCTCGGCCAACAAGGACTCCAGCACCTCTTCGTGGGGACCGTCCAACCAGGGCTGGAAACTGCGACAGGTATAGCAGGCGACCGGCGCCATGGCCCCGCAGAATCCGAAGGATCCGCAACTACCGACAGGAGATGACGCGGCGGCACGGATACGGGATGTCAAATCGCCCGCCCGCAATGCCTGTGCTTCGTTTTCGATAATCTGTCCAAGAAACGCCTGCGCCATGGGTGCCAGGCTCATGGCTACCGCCTTGTCTATACGTTCGAGGATGGCTGGAACCGCCTCGACGTAGTAAGTGACACAGGATGTGTCGGAATGGTCGAGTGCCTCGGCGATGACTAATGTTGTTGCTCCGGCAGCTGCGAGGCGAGTGCCTTTGGTGTACCGAAAGCGACGCGACGAAACATGGAGACGTTCCCCGGTTCTCTCTGATCGTACATCGAGGCTGGCGAACAAGCGGTCGAGTTTCCTTCCGATGATCTCAGTAGTGGGATGGTAATGGAGACTATTTTCCAACCAACTGCCATTGACTGATTGTCCAAACAATGGAATGTCATGCTCGGCCAGTCCGGTTATTGCCCAGCGGCGACGCTGCTCTTCAACTTGGGCAACCACTGCGTGGCCTGGCGCGCGACAATTACGGTGGCCGGTCAGCGACAATTAGGATGACCGGTATGAGACACCGTCGAGTAGCACCTATACCGCTATCACAAGCAAGCATTGCTCAGCAATAAGGAAGTGCAGCGACAATTACGGTAATT
>NZ_CAINTR010000137.1 GCF_903853455.1 uncultured Magnetospirillum sp. | reverse complement strand
CCGCCGCTCAGGCGTGTCGCTGCTGGTGGCCGACGCCATGCGGGCGCGGACTGGCAAACGCGGCGGCTTTGCCAAGGGCAGCGCCAGCGCTCTTCGCAGCGGCAACGGGCTGGCCTCGGTGGTGATGTTCATCCTGGTGCCGCAGGTGAGTTTGCGCAAACGCCTGGATGTCGCCGCAGCAGCCGAGAAATGGGCCGACGCCGTGCCGGGGCTGGTGATCAGGAATTGGCGGGATGCGGGTGGGTGATCGTTCCGATCACTGCACTGATTTGGCAGCACTACCATGAATGGCCATGAACATTCGGTGCTGCGGTCCCTGTAGGGACTGGAACCCGAACGACGCGTAGAATCTTTGCGCACCATCGTCGATGGGGTCGACGACGATCACCGACATGGCGACCGTCTCCGCCGCCACCTTGGTCTTCTTGACGGCATCGGCCAGCAGAACGCTGCCGAGACCCTGCCCAGCGACGGTCTGGTCCACGGCCAACCGCCCGATCAGCGCTGCCGGAATGGGATGTCGCGGCAGGCGCTTCTCCATTGCTGGCGGCAGGTCGGTAGCGGCCACCGTCGCGGCGCTCAAGGTGAAGAAGCCAAGGATATGCTCGGGCCGATCCGGCATGACGGCCACGAACACCCGCGCGGTATTCCGGCGCGCATCCTGGCCCGCTTGCTCGCGGATATAGCGGTCGAGAGCCTCATTGCCGCAGGAGAAGGACGAGCGGTCATGATGGGCATCAAGCGGCTCGATCTGGATCGAATCGGCAGCGAAGCTCACCGGCGCACGATCCGCGAATGCTCTTCCAGCGCCCTCTGCAGCTTCTCGTTCGGCTCGGGCGGATTGAGCAACAAGTCCTGGAACCGCTCCCATTCCTCGGCGTTGAGCGTAATGACCTCGTGCTCGCGCACCACCGCATCCGCCTTCTGCAAGGCGACATCGACCACGAAATCGGTGAGCGTCTTGTCCGCGTAGGCGGCAGCCCGCTCCAGCTTCCGCTTTGATTGCGGGCTGAGACGAATGCTGATGCGCTCCTGGCGCTGGGCGGTCCTGGGCATAGCGGTGGCTCCGATTGATGCTTCAAATATGTACGCCTTATTGGCGCACGTTTCAAGGATTGCCCATGCCAACCATCCGCGAGCAGATCCTGTGCGCCCTGCTGGCGCGGCTGGAAACCGTCCCCGCCGCCACGGTGAAGCGCGAAGCACCGCTGCCCGAGACGGTACCGGCGGGCGGCCTGATCATCTTGCGCGACGGCGATCCTGGCGATCCGGAGGTGCTGCTGTCGCCACCGGCTTATCTGTGGCAGCACCAGGCCGAGGTCGAAATGATCGTCAGCGGCGGCCCCAGCGAGGCCAATTCCGCTCTCGACGGCCTGTTGATGGCGGTTGGCCTGGCCCTGGCCGGGGACCGTAGTCTCGGTGGCCTCGCCGACTGGCTCGACTGGGGCGCGGCCAAGACCCGCGACCTCGCCATCGACGGCGCCGCCGGTCTCAAGGGCGCGGTGGTGCCGGTCACCATTCACTACGCCAGCGATAACCCGCTGGGCTGATTCCCATCTTCATCAAGGATTCCGATTATGGCGAAGACGCGCGCCTACGGTGCCGATTGCGTGCTGCTGGCCGCATTCGAGACCGCCTACGGCACCCCGCCGGCCAACGGTTACACAAGACTGTCCTTCAAGGACTCCATCCGCGCCCAGGAGCAGATGGCGCGAGGCCAGGACATGCTGGCCGAGGCGTTGAAGCGCGGTTCCGTCACCACTGACGAGCATGGCCGTTTCCTCAAGCTGCTCAAGGATCGCTGCGCCGAGGCCGGTGGCGCGGTCACCGCCATGGGCAATGCCCACGGCATGGCCACCTGGCAGATCCAGGCGGTGAGCCATTCGGTGCGGGCCTCGGCCGAGATGCTGATGGCGGGCGCCAGCCCGGTCCGCACCTTCGCCATGGAGGGGATGCGCCTCACCTCGGTGTTCGGGGCCGGCAGTCTCGCCGTGATGGGCTGGGGCGTCGCGGTGGCGGCACTGGCCGCGCCGGTGGCGCTGGGCCTGTCCCATCTGATGAAGATGGAGGATGAGGCCCGCCGCCTGTCGGTGGCGCTGAAGGCCATGGGCGATTCGGCCCGCCTCTCGGTGGGCGACCTCAAATCGGTCATCACCAGTGCCAGCCAGAAGGGGCCGTTCGGCCATGACGACGCTGTCGCCATGGTCCAGTCCCTGCTGAAGAACAACCAACTCGGCGGGGATACCTTCCGCCGCGTCGCCGGTCTGGCCGGGGACTTCTCTGCCGCATCGGGCCAGGACATGGCCAAGGGCGCCGAGCAACTGGCCGATGCGGTGACCAAGGGCTACGAGGGGGTGAAGCGCTTCGACGAGCAGTGGAACCTGCTCACTGCCAGCGAACTCGCCAACATCCGCACCCTGTTCGAGCACGGCCAGAAGGTCGAGGCGGTGACGCTGTTCCTCGACAAGGCCAATGCC
The DNA here is from genome assembly GCF_903853455.1 of uncultured Magnetospirillum sp. Taxonomy (GTDB): domain Bacteria; phylum Pseudomonadota; class Alphaproteobacteria; order Rhodospirillales; family Magnetospirillaceae; genus Phaeospirillum. The sequence goes on along the minus strand of NZ_CAINTR010000137.1, from coordinate 48,951 downwards.
CGCTTCAAGGGCTTGGCCGAGGAGGGCATGGGCGGGGCCGCCAAGGCCGCCCATGATCTTGGCCTCGCCTGGGAGCATCTGCTCGAAACCCTGTCGCACACCGGCATGGTCGAGGGCGCCCGCAACGCGCTGACCTCGCTGATCACCGGGGCGGCGGCGCTGCTGGGCAACCAGGAGGCCCAGGTCACCAGCCTCAAGGACAAGATCGCCGATCTGGAATCTTTGCGCAAAACGGTGGTCACCGATTTTGCCCGCGGCAATATCGATAAGCAATTGGCCGACGCCAAGGCGGAGCTGGCCCGCATCGAGGACGAGCGTCGCACCGGCATCACCATCGGCAAGGACGGCAAGAGCCTGTCGGCCCCCATGCGGCCGCCACCGGCCCCGGTGGTGTCGCCCGAGACCGAAGCCAATGATGCCCTGGAGCGCGACCGCAAGAAGCTGGTCGATCTCCAGTCGGAATACGCCAAGACCGCCGCCGCCATGCGCCTGCCCCAGGCGGCGCGGGAATTAGCCCTGGTGGCGATCAAGGCCGAGGACGAGGCGCTCAAGCTCAACCTCGGCAGCCAAGGGGCGGCGGAACTGAAGGCGCTGCGCCTGGGCGAGGCCAAGCTCAAGCTCGCCACCGCCACGCGGGATTCCATCATCGCCATGCTGCGGGAAGCGCAAGCGACCGACACCCTGACCGCTGCCATCGGCAAGGGCTATGATGCCAAGCTGGCGGCGCAGAAGCAGGTGTTCGTCGAAGCCGAAGCCAAGAAGAACCCCTTCGCCGACCGCGATGCGCTGGGGACGGCCTTCGACGCCAAGGCCGAGTCCGAGCGCCGCAACCGCGAGGCTACCACCGCCCATGATCTCGACCGCCAGATCGAGTCCGAGCGGCGTCTGGCCGATGCCCGTATGCGGGGAGCCGAAGCCGCCCGCCAGGAAGGCATCGCCACCGAGGCGTCGCGCCGGCACGAGGATGAAGGTCTCGACGAGGCGGCCTTGCGCACCCGGCTCCAGGCCCTCGACGTCGAACGCCAGCGCCAGGATCTGCTGGCCAAAGCCAAGTCGCTCAATCCAGCCCTGACCTACCAGGAGGAAATCGACGCCATCGACCGGTTGCGCCAATCCAAGGAAGGCGCCCTGGTCACCGAGCAGCAATATGCCCGCGCCACCGAGGATGCTGCCCTGCGCCGCCTGTCGGCCGAGAAGGATTGGGTGTCGGGGGCCGAGCGGGCGTTGATCAGCTATCGCCGCTCCATCGAGGATTCCGCCACCGCCATGGAGCAGGGGCTGACCCATGCCCTGAAGTCCACCGAGGATGCCTTCGTCAAATGGGCCACCACCGGCAAGCTGTCGGCCACCGATCTGTTCAACACCATTGCCGAGGAAGCGGTGCGGGCGGCCTATCGCATGGCCATCGTGGCGCCGCTGTTCGGTGCCGCCGGTGCGGGGAGTGGCCTGTTCGGCGGATTGCTCAGCGGTCTGGGCGGCCTGTTCTCCGGGGGCGGAAGCAGCGGCGGCGGATCGGTGCCGGTGTCAGATACCGGTAATTTCGCCATCGCTCATACCGGCGGACTGATCGGCTCCGACCGGCTGGAAACCCGCTCGTTCGATCCCTTGGTCTTCGCCAATGCCCCGAAGTTCCATGGTGGCGGGCTGGTGGCCGGCGAGCGTCCCATCGTCGCCAAGGTGGGTGAGGGCGTCTTCACCCCCCGGCAGATGGACAATGCCGACCGCCTCCTGAGTGTCGCGCTGTCGCAGCCGGCGGTCGGCGTCGTGGTGACAGTCAACAACAACGCCTCGGGCACTCAGGCCCGCGCCGAGCAATCCCAGGGACCGGATGGCCGTATCCAGCTCGACATCATCGTCGAGGAGATCGAGGGCCGCATGAACCGACGCATCGGTCGCGGCGAGGGCATGGCCCCGGTGTTGGAGCATCGCTACGGCCTGAACCCGGCGGCGGGGGCCTATCGGTAGCGGTCAGGAATCGATGTGGCGTTCGCTGTCCATGGAATGATGCAGCACCCGAACGACGAAAATGCCCGCATCCTCGATCAGATAATAGATTACATGCCCGGCATGGGCGTGGCGCAGCAGCTCTTGGTGTCGAGTCCCCGCCGAGCGCCCCAGACGGGGATTGTCGGCCAGCATTCGCAGGCAGCCGGACAGATCACCGTAATAAGCATCCGCCTGGGCTTCGCCGAAGCTCCGGTGGGAATAGACGTATATCTCAGCCAAATCAGCGTCGGCGGCATTGGAAAGGACGTAATCACCCATGCCGCAGGCGAGCCTTGGCCTCGGCCATGATGTCGTCCGCCTTGCGCGGGCTGCGTCCGCTCTTCAGTCCCTCGTCGATGGCGGCCTCCAGCGCTTGGGTCCGCCGCTGATCGTGACGGATCAGGTCGCGGATGTAGTCGCTGGCATTGGCGTATTCGCCACCCTTGATCTGGGCTTCCACCCATTCCCGCATGGGATCGGGCAGGGAAACATTCATCGTCGCCATGGGCACCTCCTGTCGGCGACATTATGGCATGGTTTGCCAAAGAATGCCATTAGCCGGGTGCGCCGATGACCACCACCATCTCCTGGCCGTCCCGGCTGCCGCTGCCGACCTTTGACGGCATGTCGGTGGAACCGCAGGATGCCTGCCTGCGCACCGAGATGGAGGCGGGACCGGCACGGACACGTCGTCGCTTCACCCAGGTGCCGACCCGCATCCCGGTGCGGTGGCGGTTTGGGCCGGTGGATTTCGCCACCTTCGAGGCGTGGTTCCGCCTGAAGCTGGGCGATGGCGCCCAATGGTTCTCCATCGGCCTGCTCGGCGGCATCGGCATGGTCTCGCACGAGGCCCGCTTCGTCGGCCAGAGCAGCGTTCCCTACAAGGCGGTTCCCAGCCGGGGTGGTGTCTGGATCGTCACCTCGATCCTGGAGATCCGGGAGCGTCCGATGCTCGACGAGGGCGCGCTCGACATCGTGATCGACAGCGAGCCCACCGCCCTGTTCGGATCGGTCGATGGCTTCCACCACCTGATCCATTCCAGCCTTCCCGGCCCCCTGTCCTGGTAGACCGCCATGAGCTTGCAAACCGATCTGCAGACCGCCGTCGCCAAGGTGACGGCGGATGGCAATCTGCTGCACGACATCGTCCACGGCAATGCCGTCTCGACGGTGGTCACCGAGTCCGGCCCGGTCAAGACGGTGGCCAAAGCTATCGCCGATGTGGTGGCGGCGTTCGGTGATGTCGACAGCGCCCGCACCACCACCTTAGGCGCCCGTGACCAGGCGGTGGCCGGGGCGGCCCAGGTGGCGGCCGACAAGGCGACCACGCTTGGCGCCCGCGATGCCGCCGCCGCTTCGGCCACCTCCGCTGCCGCCTCGGCCCAGGCCGCCCAGGTGGCCAAGATCATGTGGCAGGGGCCGTGGGATGGAACCATCGCCTATGCCAACCGCGACGCGGTAACCCTGAACGGCACCAGCTATGTCTGCCGTCAGGCTCACACCAATCGCCAGCCGCCCAATGCCGCCTATTGGGATCTGCTGGCCGCCAAGGGCGACACCGGCCCCGCCGCCAATCTCGGCAACGCGGTGCCCCAGGTGCTGGGCAATGCCGCCACCGGTGCGGCCAACTTCGCGTCACGCGAGGATCACGTCCATTCCCGCGGCGCTCTGGTCGATGGCCCGGCCAACGCTACCGACGGCGAACTGGTCCGCTTCGACGGCGCCACCGGCAAGCTGCTGAAGAAGGGCGGCAAGATCCTGGCCGCCGATATCGCCGCCGGCATCCTGGGCAGTATCGCCGCCAAGGATTTCGGCACTGCCCCCGGACAGGTGCCGGCGGTCCAGGCCGACGGCCGGCTGCCGGCCTCCGTCATGCCGCCCAATGACGGCGCCTACCTGTTCCTGCTGTCCCACGGATTCTAGAGGTTCCCCATGGCCGCCAGCCCCGCCTATATCGGCAATTACCGGACAGAGCAGCTCGCCCTGGTCCCGGATTTCGCCGCCCGTCCGCGCATTCTGTGGCGGGCGCCCTCGGATACCGCCATCCGGGGATCGCGCATCCATGCCCTGGCCTATGCCAACAGTACCGGCGGTACCGCCCTGGAAATTACCGCCTTCGGTGGGGATTACTGACCATGATCAAGAATCAGGCGCTGATCGACCACCCCGGCAACCGGGTGAGCGATTCCCAGGAACTGACCACCCGGCCTCGCTCGGTCAGCTACCGCGAGAAGCAGGGCGCCAATTGCAACGGGTTGATCCTGGGCGGCAATTGCGGCGGCGATCCCCTCTGGACCATGCCCAGCGGCAATTGGTGGACCTGGCCCGGTATCGCCGGTTCTGCCGGCAACCGCAGCGGCGGCACCATCATCCGAAGCGGCGTCTACAATCCCGGCTACGACTTCGTCGGCGGCCAGACCACCCAGGATCAGGCCATCACCACCGTCAACGACAAGATCTATGGCAGCTATGCCCTGGTGGAGAGCCGGGGTAACCAGGACATCTACGAGCGCACCTGGTCCAACTGCAATTGCGGTGCCGGTAGCAGCAACCAGCAGGTCAACTGCTATTCCAACTGCAATTGCAACTGTAACTGCAATTGCTGCAACTGCGGCTCCTGCTTCCCGGCCGCGACGCCGGTCGCCATGGCCGATGGCTCGCTGCGTGCCATCGCCGGGGTGCGGATCGGCGACAAGGTAATGGGCGAGTCCAACCGGATCGCCACCGTCGTCGGGCTCTACCGGGTCAAGCTCGGCGACCGGGTGCTGTTCGAGGTCAATGGCACCTTGCGCACCACCGGCGACCACCTGCTGCGGACCGCATCCGGCTGGGGCGCCATCCTGCCCGCCCTCTATGCCGAGCGCCGCTTCGGCCAAATGTTCCCCGTGACCGTGGATGAGGCCGGGACCGTCGTTCCCATGATCAACGCCATCCTGCCACCCGCGTCCATTGTCAAAATCGGCGACGGCATACCGCTGGTCCGGGGGGACGGCAGCCTTCAACCAGCACGGTCGATCATCCCGATGGCCGATGTCTCGGCAGATCTCGATCTCTTCTGCCTCGCCCTCGACGGCGCCCGCGGCTTCGTCGCCGGTGGCTACGTGGTCGACGGCTTCATTCGCGGGTAACGCCCATGCTGGACCCCCAGGTCATTGTCATGGACCGGCTGGAGTTGCCGGTGCTGGTGGAGGTGGTGCGCGCGGAAACCCAATTGACGCTCCGTCTCTACGAAGATGTCGTCGACGGCGTATCCGGCCGGCATGGCAGGATCAGTGGCCGGGCGGCGCTGGATCCGGAAGCGGATGCCGTGGTCGGCACCCAGGCGAGCCGGAAATTTCCCGCGCCTCCCTCGACCATACCGGCTCCACTCCTGCCCGGCGACGCCCTCGGCCGGCCGGGGCGCGGTTTCCTGATGCTGGACGAGATGCTGTTCGATCTCGCCGACCGGGACAGCTTTGGTAAGGAATGGTCCGACCACGCGGTGTGGGAATTCCGGCTGTCGCCCGAGGGCCGACTGCAATCGCCGTTCAATCGCGTGGTCGAGACGGCGCTGGCCAAGACCGCCGGCCCGTGGCACCGGGCGCGCGGCGGCCACCTCTGTCCGCTTCGCCTGATGGTGCCGTTCAAGGCTTGGCCCCTGGCCCGCTTCCCGCTGCTGGTCAACGCTCATCCCGATCTGGGGCTGATCGGCAATCTCGAATCCACGGGCACGTTGCCGCCCGAGGCTCCGTTCCTGCCGCGCGAGCAGGTGCTGCCGTCGCTGAAATTGACCGGTCCCACCGCCGTTGCCCCCGATGGGGCCGCCAACATTACTGTCGCGGTGGTCGACAAGGATGGCGCGGTGATCGCCGACGCCGCCTGCGAGGTGTTGCTGGAAGCCGTTGCCGGCTATTTGCCCAAGGCCCGGGTCGCCGTCGCGGGCGGCACCGGCACGTTCAAGGTAATGGCGCTGGGCCTGGAAACGGGCGAAGCGGTGCGGGTCAAGGCAGGCCTCGGGCTGTTCACCGGCTTGGCCGATATCTCCATCCCGGTGGTGTGACATGCTCAACATCTTCTTCGCCGTCAATCGGAGCTGCAACCTTCGCTGCCGATACTGCTACCTGCCGCTGGAGCGGCGCTCGGGGGACGATACGCTCGACGCAGAAACTGCGCTGACCGATGTGCTCGCCAAGGCTGAGCGGGAGGGCATGGCCATCGGCAATGTCCACCTCCATGGCGCCGAGCCGGGTCTGCTGGCTCCCGAGAGCCTGGGGCGGATGGCGACCATGATCCACCTGCGCTCCGGCCGGCTGGTCGGGCTTCAGAGCAACGGCACCATGATCGACGGGGAATGGCTCGACCGGCTGGAGACCGCGATGCCGTCGCGCGGCATCCTCAAGGTCGGCATCACCCTCGACGGCCCCAAGCCGATCCACGAGATCATGCGCGGGCGGTCCTTCGACCGCGCCTGGGCGGGGCTCCAGGAACTAAACCGGCGCGGCTATCAGACCTACGTGCTGTCCTGCGTCGGGGGCCACACGGTGAAACGCCTCGACGCCTACGCTACCTGGGTGGAGGAAATGATCGCCCAGCGGCAATTCCTGTTCTTCCAGTTGCTCTCCGGTCCCCACGGCATGACGGCCGAACAGCAACTCCGCTTCGCCGACTGGCTCTATGATTCCTGCCAGGTTTGGCGCTGCCTCGGCTTCCAGGCCGGGCTGTGCAGTCTCGCCGGCAACGGCTGCTTCTGGCTGGAGCTCGGAGCCGACGGCAAGGCCTATTCCTGCAACAAGGGGTACTCGGCCGAGTTGGCCTTCGCCGACTGGCGGGACTCTTCCCTGGCCGAGGTGATCGCGGCTCGGCGGTCTCTCTACGCCGGCCATGCGGTTGATCCCGCCTGCGCCGGCTGCCGGGCCTGGGATCTCTGCCAGGGCGGCTGCCCGCTGGAGCGCTCTGAGGTCCATGCCAACGACTGCGCCCTGCGGCTACGCCTGTTCGACCGCCTGCGGGCCGACGGCCAGGATCTGGGCGCCTTCATCGCCGCCAACCGTCACCTGGCTGCGGCCTATTACGCCCGTGCCCGCTCCCTCGACGCGGTGTCCCGCCGCTTCGACGCCAACCGGAAACCCTGATGCAAAGCTTCGACGATATCGAATTCCGGCTCCTGATGGAGAAACCGGAGGGCGGAGGCGCGACCCTATTCTGGCGCCCCCACGACTCAAGCCTGATCTTCGCCGATGGCAGGCTGCCCGATCTCGGCCGGATCCATCTCGGCTACGCCGACCGCTTCCTCGGCCATCGTCCGGCTGTGGCGGTCGGTCGCGGCCACCCGGTGGCCAAAACCCGCGACCTCCGGCGCATCAAAATCATGCTGGGCAAAACCTGCAATTATTCCTGCGGCTATTGCAGCCAGAGCGAACACCGGGCCACGGTCGGTGGGTCACCCGCCGAGGTCGAGCGCTTTCTCGACTCCATGCCGGGCTGGTTCGACGGCGGCGAAGATGGTCTGGGCAGAGGCGTGCGCTTCGAGATCTGGGGCGGAGAGCCCTTCGTCTACTGGAAGACGCTGCGCCGGCTGGTGCCGGGGCTGAGGACCCGCTATCCCAACCTCAGCGAGTTGTTCATGTTCACCAACGGCTCGCTGCTAGACATGAACAAGGTCGCCTGGTTGGACGAGATGGGCTTTTTTCTGGCCGTCTCCCACGACGGTCCAGGCCAGGCCGACCGTGGGCCAGATCCCTTCGACCACCCGGTTGCCGGGCCGGCGCTGCGGGAACTGATCCGGCGCTTCCACCCCCAGCGCCGGCTCAGCTTCAACTTCATGGTCACCGCCCGGAACTATGAGGTGGCGGCGATCCGCCGCTGGTTCGTCGCCAAGACAGGCATCGCCGACATCACCGTCGCCACCGGCGAATTCCTCACCCCCTACGATCCCGGCTCGCTGCTGTTTTCTCCGACCGGAGAAGCGGAGCATCGGGCCATCGGCCGGGTGCTGGCCCGCGACTTCACCGACTGGGATGGCCTCGCCCTGCCCACCGTGCACCAGAAGATCACCGGTTTCTTCACCGCGCTGGCTTCCCATCGGCCGTCCGAGAGCCTGTGGCAGAAGTGCGGCATGGACACGCCCAGGACCATCGCCGTCGACCTGATGGGCAATGTTGCCACCTGCCATAACGTCGCCGCAGGCCTATGCCGCCGCGCCCGCCGACACGGTGATCCTGCACACCCTGGAGATCTGGCACCCCACCTTCACCGAACCGATCCGGGTGGTGCGCGACCACGCCGAGCTGACCGCCCGGCTGGAAACCGGGGCGCCGCGTGATGCCGGCCAAATGGTCGGCTTCGTGGCGCTGGCCTTCGATCTCGATCTGCCGCCGGTGGATACCGCGCCGGTGCCGGAGATCGCGGTCACGCTCGACAATGTCGGCCAGGAGATCGTCGATGCCCTGGAGGCCGCCGCCATCAGCCAGGACAAGATCGACATCATCTACCGGCCCTTCCTCTCCACCGACCTGGAAGGGCCGCACATGGACCCGCCGATCACCTTGACCCTGTCCGAGGTTGAGGCCGACACGCTCCGCGTCACCGGTCGCGCCCGCATGCTGGACGCCGGCAACAAGTCCTTTCCGTCCATCACCTATACCGCCCAGCGGTTTCCCGGCTTGGCGCGGTGATGGTGTAGCGGGCTGCTGCCCGCACCTGCTCGGAGGCTGGCCTCCGAACCTCCATTTCCTTCGAGGCTCTCATGCACTGGGCAACCGCTTTGATCGGCCTGCCGTGGTCCGTCCACGGCAGCGGGCCGGACCTGTTCAATTGCTGGGAATTCGTCCGCATGGTGCAGAGCCGCCATTTCGGCCGCACCCTGGCCGAGATCGCCAACCCCGAAGACATCCTGGTCATGGGCCGCACCTTCCGTGACCACCCCGAGCGGCGGCGCTGGGCCAGGGTGCCCGAGCCCATGGAAGGCGATTGCGTTCTGCTGCGCCAGTCGCGCCATCCCATCCATGTCGGCATCTGGCTCGAGGTGGATGGCGGCGGCGTGCTGCATTGCTCGCGGGAATCCGGGGTGGTGTTCCAGCGTCCTGATGCGCTGCGTCTCAACGGCTGGGCAATCGAGGGCTTCTATCGCTTTATCGGAAACCCGCCATGACCGCCACCTGCGTCATTGTCGCCAACCCGTTCGAGCCGGTGGCCACGGTAACCGTCACCGCCACCGATGGCGGTTCCGCCAGCGTGTCGAGCACCTCTTCCGTCGCTGTCAACATGGTGCCGTCTGTGTCGTCGATTGCCACGCCCGGTTCCTCGCCGACCAAAGGGACCGGTGGACTGGACTATACCGTCACCTTCAGTCAGGCGGTCGACAACGTGGTGGCCGGAGATTTTACCGTCACCAAGGGCGCTGGGGTAACTGGCACCCCAACCATCTCCATCACCGCAGGCTCGACCGGCTCGACCGTCTATACGGTCCATGTCGCCGGCCTGGCCGGCAACGGCACGGCCGAGTTGGACTTGACCACCTATACCGGCATCGTTTCCCACGCCAACAACAGCGTTCACGCCACCACCGGCTTCAACGGCACCGCCAATGTCTACACCTTGGACAACCAGATCCCGGTGATCAACAGCGTGACGCTGGCGGCGGGAACCTACAATCCCACGACCAACAATATTTCGGTGACCATCGGTATCGCCAATGATACCAACACCTTCACCGGGATCGCGGGCACCATCGACGGCTACTCGTTGGTCTATGACAGCAAGACCGCGACCACGGTCACCGCGCATTTCCTCGCCACCTCGAATGGAACGGAAATCGCGTCGGGGGGCACCGTGGATGTGGAAGGCTTGGTGTTGACCGACATTGCCGGCAATGCCAACAGCGCCTACAGCAACGCCACCCTGTCCACCACCGGGGTAACGCTGGATACCCATGCGCCCACCGCCATCACCATCGGCGGCGCCGCGACGGGGATTTACACCGGGGTGGCATCGGCGACGGTGGTGGGGGCGCTGGCCGATACCGACGCCAGCACCATCGGCGACACCACGGTCTATACTTTGGCGGCGGGCAACGGCACCAACGACGCCGACAATGCCAAGTTCTCGATCACTGGCGGCAATCTGGTGGTTGGCGGCACGGCGCTCACCGCCGGTACCGCCTATCATGTCTTCCTGAAGGCCCAGGACGAGAACGGCTCGGGCAATTCCTATACCCAGGCATTCACCATCACCGGCGCCTCGGGTCCGACGGTGGTCGCTGGCAATCCCTCGGTGACTTGGACCGAGACTGTCGGCGGTGGCGGCACCGCGCAGGTGCTGGATTCCGGCCTGACCGTGGCGGTCGGCGCCGACAACAGCACCATCATGACCGGGGCGACGGCCAGCATCACGGCCAATTACACCGCTGGCGATACTTTGGCCTGCACCTTGGCCGGCAATGTCACCATCGCCAGTAACACCGGCGGGGTGCTGACCCTGACCGGCAACGATACCGCCGCCAATTACCAAGCGGTGCTGGACTCGGTGACCTTCACCTCGTCGTCCAACGATCCGGCGGTCAATGCCGCCACCCGCACCATCTCTTGGCAGGTGCACGATCAGTATGCCAACAGTTCGGCCCAGACCACCACTGTTGCAGTGCATGCCGTTGACAATCCGCCGACCCTGACGACGACAACCGGCACCGTCACGGTCAACACCGCCTCGACCCTGTCGGCAGCCCTGTTTAGCAACACGGCGGCCAGCCCCGTCGAAGCCAGCCAGAGCGTTTCCGCCATCATGCTGACCGTCTCCAACGTGGTGGACGGCGCGGCAGAGAAGCTGAGCGTCGATGGAACACTGGTGGCGCTCAACGCCTCAACCACGGTGACTTCGGGTGCCAATACCTATTCCGTCGATGTCTCTCCCAGCGGCTCGGTCACCACGGTGACCATCACCAAGGCCGGAAATTTCAGTGCCAGCGCCGCCAATGCGCTGATCAACGGATTGAAGTACGAGAATACCAATGCCAATGCCACTGCCGGCAATCGCGTGGTGACTTTGACCCAGATCAGGGATAGCGGCGTCGCCACCTATGGCGGCAACACCACCACCAGCGTATCCTTGGCCTCGACGGCGGCGGTGGTGGCCAATGACATTCCGGTGATCAATCTGCCGGCGGTGCAGAACGCAGCCAGCTTGGCTCAGGCGCCGCTGGCCGGTATTTCGGTCACCGACACCGCCGGTGGCACCTATGCGGCCAGTGTGTCGGTTCCAACCGGCATGCTCAACCTCGCCCTGAACGGGACGACGGTGACGGCGGGCGCCAACGACAGTTCCTCGGTCACTGTCAGCGGCAGCAGGTCTCAGGTCAACGCCGCCTTGGGGTCGCTGAAATACACCCCGACGGCTTTTGGCAGCAACATCATAACAGTGTCGGTCAATGACGGCGGCAGCGCCTTCATTGGCGGAGCCAAGACCGGTTCCAATACCATCACCTTCACTGCGACCGCGCCGGAGAAGCCACCGCCACCGCCTCTTCCACCGCCCCCCGCTCCCGTCGTTGTCGATGCTCCCAAGCCGCCGCCGCCGCCTGTCGATGCGCCGGTTCTTGTGACGTCCATTCGCGCCGCCGTGGCCGACACCGGCGCCTTCACCCATGGGTCGCTGGTGGTTGCGCGAGGTGCTGTTCGATCTGGGTGAACCAGCGCCGGAAGCCATGGATGCCGGCCGCCGTCATGCCATGGTCGCCTTCGCCTTCGCGGTGTGGATCTACCGCCTGGTGCTGTTCCTCGGCATCGCCGCTCTGGTCTACCACTTCTTCATCAAGGCGGTGGGCGTGTTGCTGTTCGCCGTCGAGATGGGCTGGTTCGTGACGCTGCCCATTGCCCGTGAGGTGATGGAGTGGGGCAAGCGGAAGGGGGACATTCTCAAAGGCACCCGCTGGAAGCGCCCCCTTCTGGGCGTCGGCCTCCTGCTGCTGGTGGCGATCATTCCCTGGCGCACCCGTGTTGAAGCCCCGACCTCGGTCTCCGCCGAGATCAACGCGCCGCTGTTCCTGCCCGCCCCGGCTCGGTTGGAAACGGTGCTGGTCGAGCGCGGCCAGCATGTGGCGGCGGGAGCCAAGCTGCTTTCCTTCGTCGCTCCAGACATCGATGCTAGGCGAGCCATCACCGCCGCCCGTCTGGAAGGTAAGGCTGCCGAGCTGGAGGCGGTTAAGCTCGACCCCTTCGGCCGCGAACGCCTGTCGGCCCTGACCGAGGAACTGTCGAGGCTCGGCTCCGAGAAGGCGGCCCTGGACGCCGAGGCCGAGCGTCTGACCATCGCCGCACCCCATTCCGGTCTCTTCCTCGACCCATTGCCCGATCTGAAGCCCGGCGCCTGGCTGTCACCCAAGCAGCAACTGGGCTTGATCCGCGCCGATGGTCCAGCCATCGCCACCGCCTATGTGGCCGAGGACGATCTCGACAGGATCAAGCCGGGCGACGATGCCCGTTTCATCCCCCACGGCCTCGACCATGCCGTAATGACTGGTACGGTGCTGGCCATCGACCGTAATCCGGTCAAGGTGCTGACTGATCCGGCCTTGGCCTCGCTGCATGGTGGCGATATCCCGGTGCGCGCGGCGGGTCAGACCCTGGTGCCGCAGGGCGGGTTCTTCCGCGTTACCATCCGTCTCAATGGCACGGCATCCGACATCAAGTTGATCGGACATGCTATCATCAGTGGGCAGGGTCAGAGCCTAGTCGGTCGTGCCGTCCGCTCCGCCCTCGTGGTTCTGGTCCGCGAATGGGGTGCATGACGTTGGATGGTGCAAAGACCGATACGGTCGAATTGATGGAGGATGATGACATGGAAGTCCGACAGATACTGGTGGCCATGTTTGCCGTGGCTATGATGGCGTCCATGTCAGTGGCGCTGGCTCAGCCTGCCCCCATCGACAAGGCCTACGAATCCTCCAAGGCGGCCGAGTTGGAATCGGTGAAGCTGCAATTGGCGACCCGGCAGGACAGCCGGGGCATCGGTGAAGTGACCGAGGTCGAAAGCGCGCTGCGTCGTCTCAAGGAGACCAAGGCCGCTGATCAGCGGGCCAAGATCGCCGCCGAACTGGACTCGGCCCTGGCCCGACTGCATCTGGTGGCCGATGGGGTAGGGGCGGGGAGGTAGGTATCCCCAAGGTCTGTTGCCGAAAAATCTTCCGTGCGATTGAGATTGTCTGTTGAATGGCTGGGAGGGGCTTCCGAAATTCGACCTGACGGGTGTAGGATCAATCAAATATTTAGCCATTGAGCAGGGCCATGCCGACGATTGCCAGGGACACCATGAAGGCTAATGAGCTTCCTCGGAGCCTCGCTGCTCAGTTGGGGGAAGGTGCCGTTGACGATGTGTACGTGGTCGAGGCCCGTCGTTTGTCCGCCGAGGACGCCGCCAAGCTGCAATTGCTGCGGACGGAGCTTCAGGCCGGTGTCGATCAGCTTGACGCCGGTACGGCCAAGCCGCTCGACATCGAAGGGTTGTTGAACCGCCTCAATGCGTAGGGTTGTTCACTCGCTCCTCGCCGAACAGGACTTGATCGACCTTTGGCATCATGTGGCTTCGCATAATGTCGCGGCTGCCAACGAGCTTCTAAGGCTTATCGATAAGACCTGCATTCTCCTTGCCGAGCATCCCCATATCGGCCGGGATCGCGGCAATATCCTGGATGGGATGTTGAGCTTCCCGGTTGGAAACCACCTCGTATTCTATCGTATCGCGGCGAAGGGGATCGAGGTTGTCCGTGTTCTGCATGGGGCACGGGATGTGCCGTCTGTCTTTCGAGATGAACACTGATGGGCTACCTCAGTGACGACGTGGCTCTGGCGTCTCCATATGCCAATCTGATTGGTACTGCCTGCGTTGAAGGTGCCTTGCGGTTTGGTGGTGCGGCCTGATTTAATGGGGCTAACATATTGGTTTGCAAGGAATAAGTAAGCCTCGGTACCCTTGTTCTCCAAAGTTGGCATCGAGCCACCGCAACCAAATTCCCAAGCAAAAACAAGGCCGTCGCTCGAAAGAGCGACGGCCTTTTTGATTCCAGGTGCCACATAGCTACCAGACGAGGTTAACCAAGCCGCCATTCTGTCCAAACCGACCGGGCCAGCTCTGATCAGTCCGGTGGCATGGCCATGAAATTGGCGACCACCGGTGCGGTGTTGGCGCTTCTGGCCGCCACGAACAGATCGATGAAGGCGCCTGCGTCCACGAGAGGGCGGAAGGCGACACCATCCACTTGGACCCGTCGCATGGCATCCGGGACAATCGAAACGCCAAGCCCGATGGCGGCCATGCTGACGATGGTCGACATCTGGTGTGCTTCCACCGCGATGGTCGGGACAAAGCCGGCGGCATGGGCGAGGCCCATCACTTTGTCGTACAGGCCGGTGCCGATGTGGCGGGGAAGAAAAATGAATTCCTCCTTCGCCAAGTCGGCGACCGACAGGCTGGGGCATGCCGCAAGGGGATGCTCGGCGTTGCAGACGAATGTGAGGCGCTCCCGCTCCACCAGTCGCATGTCCAGGCCGGGGATGGCGACGGCGACGGACGGGCGCAGGAAGCCGATATCGATGCGTCCATCCAGAAGCGCTTCCGCCTGACGGGCGGTGGGCATCTCGACCAGGGTCAACTGGATGTCGGGCCAGGCACGCCGAAACCGCCGGATCAAGGTCGGCATGACGGTATTGAAGGGAAGAGAACCGGTAAAGCCGATCTCCAACCGTCCGGCCTCGCCGCGCACGGCACGCAAGGTCAGTTGTTCCGCCTTGTCCGCCTGGGCCAGCACCTTACGGGCCTCCTCCAGCAACAGGCGGCCGGTCTCGGTCAACTCGACCTTGCGGCGGGTGCGGTTGAACAGGGCGCCGCCCAGCAGGCGCTCCATGGCTTGAATCTGTTGGCTGAGCGGCGGCTGCGCCATGTGCAGCCGCTGGGCGGCGCGCCCGAAATGCAGTTCCTCGGCCACGGCGATGAAGGAGCGGTAGTGCCTGAGCTCAAGCATATTGATATGCATAGCATATAAGTAGAGCGCAAAAAATATATTGGATTGATAACAGGCGTGTCGCGCACACTTGACGGCGAAGGAGAGAGTCATTCATGCCAGCCCTTGATCTCCGCCGAGTCGCCGTTGCCGCCGCCGGATTCTGCAGCTTCCTCGACCTTTATTCGACGCAGGCTCTGTTGCCGACCATCAGGGCGGAATTCGGAATCGGCGAGGCCTTGGCGGCGGCGACCATTTCCGCGACGACCTTGGCGGTGGCCCTGGTGGCGCCGCTGGTCGGCCATCTGGCCGACCGGTTGGGCCGCAAGCGGGTCATTGTCGCGGGGGCTTTCCTGATGTCCGTCCCCACAGCGCTGGCGGCGTTCGCGGGCGATATCGGCCAACTGATCCTATGGCGATTCGCCCAGGGACTGTTCCTGCCGGCGGTATTCTCGGTCACCACCGCTCATATCGGCGAGGAGTGGCCGTCTTCCGATGCGACCAAGATGATCGGATTGCACATGGCCGGCATGGTGGCCGGCGGCTTCTGCGGCCGCTACGTCACCGCCCTGGTCGCGGCGGCGGTGGGGTGGCGGCTGTCCTTTCCCGTGCTGGCGGCGTTCAATCTGGCGGGAGCCGTCGCCATCGTCTTGTGGTTGCCACGCGACCATACGCCCTCTGTTCGGCCGGCATTCCTGCCGGGCGGAGGAGGGGCCTTGCTCGGGCATTTGCACAACTCCGCCTTGATGGCCACCTGCGCCATCGGCTTTTGCCTGCTGTTCTGCATGGTGGCGGTGTTCACCTATATGAACTTCCTCCTGGCGGCGGAGCCGTTCCATTTCGGTCCGGTGGCGCTGGGCAACATCTTCATCGTTAGCCTGCTGGGGATCCCGGCGGCGGCATTGGGCGTTCCCTTGCTGCGTCGCTTCAGCCGGCGGGCGGTGATCGCCGGCGCGACGACGGTGACCTGTACCGGGCTGCTGTGCACCCTGGCCGGAAACCTGCCCATGATCTTGCTGGGGCTTTGCCTGTTTTGCTTCGGCCAGCTGATGTCGCAGCCCATCGCCCTTGGCCATGTCGGCCAATTGGTGCGGGGCGGTCGGGCCATGGCGGTCGGCCTTTACGTCAGCTGCTACTACATCGGCGGCAGCGCCGGCGGGGTGCTGCCGGCCGCAATCTGGAGCCGATTCGGGTGGCCCGGCTGTGTCGCCTTGGTGCTGGCGGTCGAGGCGACGGTGGTCGTTCTGGCGCTGATGGCCTGGAAGCCGCGAAGCGAGGGCGTGATCGCCTGACGTCACTCGCCGCGCATCACCTGTTTGACCGCGCCAGCCAGTTGCTTGAGGGAGAACGGCTTGGGCAGGAAGTGGATGCCTTCGTCGGGGTCGATGCCGTTGCGGGCGACGTCCTCGGAATAGCCGGAGATCAGGATCACCCTGATGGACGGGCGTTCCATGCGGACGAAGCGGGCCAGGGTGACGCCGTCCATGCCGGGCATGACCACGTCGGAGATCAGGACGTCGATGGCCTCCTCGTTGTGCAGCACCTCGACCGCCTGCTCGCCGGAGCGGGCCTCGATCACGGTGTAGCCCTTGTTGCGCAGCGCCCGGGCGCCGAACAGCCGCACCGCGTCCTCGTCCTCCACCAGCAAGATGGTGCCGCTGCCGGTCAGGTCGCCGTCGGCGGCTTCGGCCTGGAGCGCCGGCCGCTTGGGCTCGTCGGCGGGTTCGGCGTCGATGCGCGGCAGGTGGATGGAGAAGGTGGCGCCCTGGCCCGGCTCGCTTTCCACCACGATGAAACCATCGGTCTGGCGCACGATGCCGTAGACGGTGGACAGGCCGAGGCCGGTGCCGGCCCCCACCTCCTTGGTGGAGAAGAACGGCTCGAAGATGCGGGCGATGTTTTCCTTGCCGATGCCGGTGCCGGTGTCGGACACCTCGATCAGCACGTATTCGCCGGCCGGCATCAGCTCGGGGCCGCGCTGCACCGGCTGGTCCACCGTCACCGCGTTGGTACGGATGGTCAGCGCGCCGCCGCCCGGCATGGCGTCGCGGGCGTTGACGGCGAGATTGATGATGACCTGGTCGAACTGGCCGGGGTCGACGCGGACCAGCCCCAGGGCGCGGCCGTGGATCATGCGCAGCTCGATGGTCTCGCCCAGCAGGCGGCGCAGCAGGTTGGACAGGTCGGCCAGGGCGTCGGTGACGTTGAGCAGGCGCGGCTGCAAGGCCTGGCGGCGCGAGAAGGCCAGCAACTGGCGCACCAGCGAGGCGGCGCGGTTGGCGTTCTGCTTGACCTGCATGATGTCGGCGAAGCTGGGGTCGCCGGCGCCGTGGCGTTGCAGCAGCAGGTCGCAAAAGCCGATCATGGCGGTGAGCAGGTTGTTGAAGTCGTGGGCGACGCCACCGGCCAACTGGCCCATGGCCTGCATCTTCTGGCTCTGGGCGAACTGGATTTCCAGGTTGCGCTGCTCGGTGGCGTCGATGAAGTGGATGACCAGACCGGAAATGTCGCCGTCCTCGTGGGACGGGCTGACGAACAACTGGGCGATGAGGTCGCGGCGGCCCTTGAGGCGCACCTCCTGGTGCGTGCCCGGCAGGGAGCCGGCCAGGACCTTGCCCAACTGCTCGGCGGCCCCCGCCCGGCTGTCGTCGGCGATGATGTCGGTGACGGCGCGGCCGACCATGTCGTCGCGGTCGATGCCCAGCATGGCTTGCAGCGCCAGGTTGCAGCTGCCGATGGTGCCGTCCAGGTCCACCAGGGCGATGCCCACGGGGGCGTCGTCGAACAGCCAGCGGAAGCGGCGTTCGGCGGCGCGCAGCGCACGTTCCCACTGCTGCTCGGGCACCAGGTCGCGCACCACCACCGAGCGGGTGAACATCTCGCCGCCCTCGTCGTAGACCGAATGGGCGACCAGTCCCTGGAAGATGTCGCCGTTGCGGCCGCGCAGGCGCAGCTCGGCCCGCTCTTCCTCGGGATTGGGGACGGTGCCGAACACCTCGGCCAGATTGTGGCCGACGATCTCGTCGCCGCTCTTGCCCAGCCATTCGGCCAGCCTGAGGTTGACGTAGCGCACCGTGCCCTCGGAATCGGCGGAGTAACAGCCCACCGGCAGGAAATCGACGAAGTCGGACAGCAGCTCGTTCTCGCGCCGCAGGGTCTCCTCGATGGCGCGGCGGGGGCTGATGTCCTCGGCCAGCCAGGCCACCCCGCCGCCGCAAGGCTTCACCTCCAGGGCGAACCACTCGCGGCCGCCACCGGCGGTGGCCAGGGTCACCTCGGTGCGCCGCATCGCGCCCACCGCGGCGGCGGCGTCGATCCGCTCCAGCTCGGCCAGGGCGCGGTCGTCGTCGGCGGCGCGCCGCTTGAGCAGCGCCAGCGGATCGGCGGCCTCGGCCATCAGCCGCCGCGCGGCTTGGTTGCGGAACATCTCGACGCCCGACCGCCCCACCACCAGGACGGCGCGGCTGTCGGATTCCAGCGCTCCGGCCAGGGTGGCGGCCTCGGCGGCGTCCGGCCGGCGGCGACGGTCCAGCACCACGGCGGCGCCGGCGGCACCGGCCACCACCAGCGCCGCCAGCGCCGGCAGCATCAGCATCCGGACGTCGACCGTCAGCAGCACCGCCGCCGCGACCAGGGCGGAGGCGGCGATCCAGGCCGGCAGGCGGAGAAGGGGGGGGTCAGCGCGCAAGTTTGCCCTTCAGCTTCATGACATAGCCGATGACCTCGGCGACCGCCTTGTAATGCTCGGGCGGCACTTCCTGGTCCAGCTCGACGGTGGCGAACAAGGCCCGCGCCAGCGGCGGGTTCTCGACGATGGGGACCTCGTTTTCCTCCGCCAGCTCGCGGATGCGGAAGGCGACCAGGTCGGCGCCCTTGGCCACCAGCACCGGCGCCGCCATGGCCTCCATGTCGTATTTCAGCGCCACCGCGAAGTGGGTCGGGTTGGTGACCACCACATCCGCCCGGGGCACTGCCGCCATCATGCGTTGGCGGGCGCGCTGATGGCGCAGCGACCGCAGGCGGCCTTTGATGAGGGGGTCGCCTTCCTGCTGCTTGTGCTCGTCCTTCACCTCCTGCTTGGTCATTCTCATGGTCTGCATGAACGACCAGCGCTGATAGAACCAGTCGGCCGCCGCCAGGACGGTGACCATCAGCAGGACGACGACGATCAAGCGGATGGTCTGGCTGCGCAGGTACTGGAGCATGGCGAGCATGTCGACGGCGACCAGGCCGAGGATGTCGTTCACCTTGGACTTGAGTACCAGGAAGATGACGAAGCCGATGACGCCGATCTTGAACAGCGACTTGAGAAAGTTGACCAGGTTGTTGGCCGAGAACAGGCGCTTGATCCCGCCCATGGGGCTGAGCTTGCCGAGATTGAAGCTGATGTTCTTGGTGACGAACATCAGGCCGACCTGGGAGATGTTGGCCACCACGCCGAACACCATCAGCACCACCAGCGGCATCAGCAGCAGCCAGATCAGCGACATCACCTGGTTGGACAGGGTCTGGCCCAGCGCCTCGCGGCTCATGTCGATGGTGTGGGGATGTTCGATATAGGGCAGCAGCATCTGCGCCACGTCGCGCCCCAGCATGGGCGCCAGCATGCTGACCATTACCAGGGCGCCCATCAGTCCCGCCCAGATCTTGATCTCCTGGGACTGGGTGACCCGGCCCTCGTCGCGGGCGTTGGAGAGCTTTTTACCGGTTGGGTCTTCTGTTTTTTCGCTGTCGTCCTCGGCCATGGCCTCACCTGGGCGTCAAATAGGGGACGAGGCCGTCCTCGAGGAAGCGGAGGAACAGGGACACGAGCATGGGCAGGGTCAACATGAACATCCAGGCCCCCACCAGAATCTGCACCGGCTGGGCGATGAAGAAGATCTGCAACTGCGGCACCAGCCGCGACAGCAAGCCGAGGCCAGTGTAGAACAGCAGGCCGAACACCACCAGCGGCGCCGCGAACTGCAAGCCGACCCGGAAGGTCTCGGTCACCAGATGCGACAGGGTCTCGGTGAAGTCGCCCCAGGGCAGGGCCTGACCCGGCGGGAACAGGGTGTAGGTATCGACGATGGCCTGGAACATCAGGTGATGCAGGTCGGTGGCGAAGATGGCCAGCAGGCCGATATTGCTGAGAAACCCGGTCAGCAGCTGGCTTTGCTGCTGCGCGATGGGGTCGAAGGAGAAGGCGTTGGTCAGTCCGACCTGATAGCCGATCATGGAGCCGGCCAGACTCAGCACCGACATGAGGAACGAGATCACGGTGCCGATGAACAGGCCGACCACGATCTCGCTGAAGACGATCATCAGCATGCCGCCCGTGGTGTTGGGCACCGTGGCGAACAGGCCTCCCAGCACCGGCAGCATGAGGAACGACAGGGTTATGGCCAGCCACAGGCGGATGCGGACGCTGACCAAGTGGCCGCCGATGCCCGGCAGCAGCATCATCGCCGTGCCGAGGCGGGTCATCAGCATGAAAAATCGGAAGACTTCAAGCTGGAGGGCCGCGGTCAGCACGCCTAACCGCCGCCGCCCGCGATGATCTTGTCCATGATCGAGTGCCAGAAGTCGGTCAGCGTGTTCAGCATGAACGGCATGAACAAGATCATGGATGCGAAGACCAGAAGCATCTTCGGCACGAAGGTCAGGGTCTGTTCCTGAATCTGGGTCAGGGTCTGGAAGATGGAGATCAGCAGCCCGATGGCCAGCCCGGTCAGCAAGGACGGCGCCGCCACCTTGATCATGACCATGATGCTCTGCCGGGCGATGTCGATGAGTTCGGCTTCGGTCATGCTCCGACGATCCGGGGATCAGATCGGCATGCGCATGATTTCGTTGTAGGCATTGATCACCTTGTCGCGGACGTTGACCACGGTTTGCAGGGTCATTTCCGCGTTGCCGACGGCGGCGACCACTTCCCGGATGTCGGCCTTGCCGGCCACCGCCGACAGCGACGCCTGTTCGGCGGTCTTGGCGCTGCCGATGGCCATCTTGGTGGCGTCCTTCAGCACGCTGGCGAAATCGGTGCCGGTATCGGCGGCGTTCTCGTCGCTTCCGGCTCCGGCCTTGTCCAGGGCGGCCATGGGATTGGCTGCGGTCCGATAGGCGGAGATGGCATTGCTGATATTGGTCATGGCCTTCAAATCCTAGCAGAGCAGGGCGGCGGCACCCGTCTTTAGCGGAGCATGTCCACCGTGCGGGACAGCATGGTACGCGACGTGGTGATGACGTTCATATTGGCTTCGTAGCTGCGCTGGGCTTCCTTCATGTCCATCAGCTCGATCAGCGGATTGACGTTGGGGGCCAGCACATAGCCGTCGCGGTCGGCGGCCGGATGCTTGGGGTCGTAGCGGCGCTGGAACTCGGCGGTGTCGGGACGCACCTTATCGACCTTGACCGTGTTGATTCCGGTGGCGCGGTCCAGCTCGGTCTTGAAGGTGACCACCTTGCGGCGATAGGGCGTCCCCTCGGGAGTCTGGGCGGTGGAATCGGAATTGGCCAGATTCTCGGACACGACCCGCAGACGCTGGGATTGCGCCTTCATGCCGGCGATGGCGATTTGGGTGCTTTTGGTCAGTTCGTCCATGGCGGCGCCTTACTGAGTCCCCATCGCGGTGCGGATCATCTTCTGGTACTTCTGGAACAGGGCGGCGGCGGTGTTATACTTGTCGCCGGCTTCGCCCAGCTTGGCCATCTGCTCTTCCAGGATGACGGCATTTCCGTCGGGAGTCGATTCATAGGTCTTGCGCTGGGTGACCGCCTTGAACGGATCGGGTCCCATGTCCGGCACCACATGCATGGGATTGGTGGCGACGGCGGTGACCGGTTGGGCGGTGCTGCCGGACAGGACGTCCTTGAAGCTGAGCGGCTTCAGGTCCTTGGGCAGATAGCGCGGCGTATTGGCGTTGGCGATGTTCTCGGCCACCACCTGCTGGCGCTGGGCGACCCAGTCCATCTGGGCCTTGGCGATTTTGAAAATGCCGAGATCTTCGTACATTCATCGACCCCTTGCCGGTCAACGGGCGTGTGGGTGGCGTCCAATTCAGCTTTGATCAGTATCGGCCCGGGCGCTTAAGATTCCGTAAAGCTAAGTCTCCAGGCGGCATTGGCCATCGGCTTAAAGGAATTTTAAGCGCGCACGGCCCAGACTTGGTGCTTGGCCGGCATGGTGCCGGGCGTGAGTGGTGGTGTGGCATGGCCGGCAAGGATTTGTGGGACGAGGAGGCGGAGGCCGAGCGGTCGGCCAAGGCCGGCGCGCGTCCCCATCGCGCCGTCGCCGTGGCGCTGCATTACGACCCCGCCCAGCCGAGCCTGCCCAAGGTGGTGGCCTCGGGGCGTGGCAGCGTCGCCGAGCAGATTCTCGAACTGGCCTTTTCCCACGGGGTGAAGGTCCGGAGCGATCCCGATCTGGCCGAGGTTCTGGCCGCCGTCGAGGTCGATACCGTGATTCCGGTCGAGGCTTTCGTGGCGGTGGCCGAGATTCTGGCCTATGTCTATCGCGCCAACGGCCGCGCGGCCCCCCCTCCGCCGGGAGCGAGCGCATGAGCGAGGCGAAGCCGAAGCGCGGGAGCCAAGCACGCGGATGCGTGCGCCCGGCGCTTGAGAGGCTGGAACAATGAGCGAGGCGAAGCCGAAGCGCGGGAGCGTTGAGCGACCCGGAGCGCAGCGGAGGAGCCAAGGGGCCGCGAGGCCCCGCCCGGCGCTTGAGGGGCTGGAACAATGAGCGAGGCGAAGCCGAAGCGCGGGAGCCCCGTCGGCTTTGCCGACAAATCGGTTTTGTGCGCCTTCGCGCATGGGGAGCGACCCGGAGCGCAGCGAAGGAGCCAAGCACGCGGATGCGTGCGCCCGGCGCTTGAGGGGCTGGAACAATGAGCGAAGGCGCTCCCGAGCGGGTCCGTCAGGAACTGGAGAAGGCCTCGTCGCTGGTGGGGACCGCCCGCCGGCTGCTGGCCACCGGCACCATGGTCGACTTGGCGGCGCTGGAGGGCAAGGTGCGTATGATCTGCCGCGGCGTCGTCGATCTCGGGCGTGAGGACGGCCAGAGCCTGCGGCCCGACATGGAGGCCTTGATCGCCGACCTCGACCTGCTGGCGGCGGCCATCCGTGACCGCTACGACCCCCGAGCCCCCAGACTGACCACGGATCCCGACGCGGATTCCGGCCCGGAGATTTGATGGAAGCCTCGACCTATCTCCGTTTCATCTCCTCGCTGGTGCTGGTGCTCGGCATGATCTTCGCCATCACCTGGGCGCTTCGCCGCTGGGGGGGGGGGGCTCATGATGGCGCGTCCCCTGGGCGGCAAGGCGGGACGCCGGCTTGCCCTGGTGGAATCCCTGCAACTGGACCCCAAGCGCCGTCTGGTGCTGGTGCGCCGCGACGATTGCGAGCATCTGCTGCTGCTGGGCTCCGAGGGCGACACGGTGGTGGAGACCAATTGCCCCGCCCCCCGCTTTGAACTTCCCGCCCCCCGTCCTGAGCGGCCAATGCCGGAGACCGGACCATGATCAGCCGCCGCCGCCTTGTCCTTGCCGCCTTGGCCGGGCTTGCCACCGCCGCCGTCGCCGGTCCGGCGCTGGCCCAGTCGCTCAGCATCGATCTGGGCGGCAACCCCGCCAGCGCCACCAGCCGCATCATCCAGCTGGTGGCGTTGACCACCGTCTTGTCGGTGGCGCCCTCGATCCTGGTGATGATCACCTCGTTCACCCGCTTCGTGGTGGTTCTGGGCTTCCTGCGCCAAGCCCTGGGCACCCAGCAGGCCCCGCCCAACACGGTGATGGTCAGCTTGGCCATGTTCATGACCGCCTTCGTCATGGCTCCGACCTTCGAGGCGTCCTGGGTGAACGGGATTCAGCCGGTGATGGACGGCCATCTCGACGAGATGGAGGGCTTCGATCGCGCCATAAAGCCGTTCCACGCCTTCATGAGCAAGAATGTCCGCGAGCAGGACCTCAAGCTGTTCATGGATCTGTCGCGGGCCAAGGAGGTCGTCAATCCCGAGGACGTGCCGTTGAAGGCCCTGATCCCCGCCTTCATGATCAGCGAGTTGCGGCGCGCCTTCGAGATCGGCTTCCTGATCTTCCTGCCGTTCCTGATCATCGACATGGTCATCGCCTCGGTGCTGATGAGCATGGGCATGATGATGATTCCACCGGCCATGATCTCGCTGCCGTTCAAGCTGATCTTCTTCGTCATGGTGGACGGCTGGTTCATGGTGGTGGGCAGTCTGGTGCAGAGTTACGGTTAACAGCCATCATTGAATTTGTCCGACAGAAAGCGCATTTTGTTGGACATGAAGGAGGCTGGCGATGTCGAAGAGTAAGGGGCCTGAGGCGGTCGGCGTTGCGGATGTCGTTGTTGTCGAGGCAGCACGCAAGCTAGGCGTCGAGGCAAAAAGCCAGAGCGTTGCAAATTCGACTCGCCAGGCGTTTTTTCATCTCGCCCCTCAGGGCGCTCTTGGCACGGAAAGAGCCTCCCAGATACTGTGCGAGGCTTTAAGAAGCCGCTTGCTTGGCCCTAGCCTGGAAAAGGATACCCGCCTCGGCGGTCGCTTTCCCCATCAACTGGTGGAGGCGGCAAAGGCGCGGAGCGGCCTGACCTCGAATACCGAACTGCTGGAATATGCCCTGGCCAAGGTTGCGTTGGAGGATGACTTCGGGGAATTCCTGGCGTCACGCTGGGGAACCGTCGATCCCGATCTCGACCTGGAATTCTAGGTGGCCGTCTTCGATCTCGACAAGACGCTGCGCTGGCTGAAGCCCGAGAAGCGGCAAGGCGCTCTAGCTCGCCGGGCCGAAGATTTGCTGCCGTGGGTGTCGGACGATGTGGTGGCCGGCGGCGAACTGCTGCTCGACACCTGCGTCTACATCGATGAACTGCAAGGACGCGCGCCCGACACCGTCACAACTCTGCTCCGCGTCCGCACCCTCAACCATTCCTCCGTCGCGCTGGCGGAGATGATGCACCTGTTCGGTCGGCTCGATCCCGCCGATGCCCGGACCGAGGCGACCCTGACGGAAATCGCCGGGATTCTTCGCCGCATTCCCTCCCATCGTCTGCACGAGGCCGATGCCGACACAATGGCCGGCGCCGGAGTCCTGGCCGGCATCCTCTGCCGCCTGAACGGCTATCAGAACGACCGGAAGCAGAAGGCGCTGCACGATTGCATCATCTTCCTGCAAGCTCGGAAACGGGGCTTTAGCGTCCTCACCCGGAATGTGGCCGACTTCGACCTGCTTCTGCAGATGGTGCCGGATGGGCGGGTGCTGTTCTACCGGAAGGTATAAGGGGCGAGCCTCCGAAGGAATTTGGTATAATGTGACGGCGAAACTGTAATTCTTTAAAATCCATTAACAAACAAAGCGAACCGTGTTTATTTTCTCGCAACATATTGGGTTGCAAGCCCCGGCTGTAACGCCATGCTGCGTCTGCGAGGAAACGGATGAAGACATTTGACCTGAATGATTTCCGCACCCGCTTCGGGGCTCTGATGGCTTCGGTTCGCAGCCAGATCGCCGAACTCGACGTGGCGGGCGCCCAGTTGCACCGGGCGGTGACGGCCTTCGCCAGCCGCCCCGTCTGATCCCTTCCGACCGATATCTCCAACGAAAAACCCCCGCCGGGATCGCTCCCGGCGGGGGTTTTCGTCACAGGGGTGATCAGGCGGCGAGGCCCATCTTGGCCTTCAGGTTCTCGTCCAGCTTGTCGAGGAACTGGGTGGTGGTCAGCCAGGACTGGTGCGGGCCGATCAGAATGGCCAGATCCTTGGTCATGAAGCCGGATTCCACCGTCTCGACGCAGACGGCTTCGAGGGCCTCGGCGAACTTGGCCACCTCGGGGGTGTTGTCGAACTGGGCGCGGTAGATCAGGCCACGGGTCCAGGCGAAGATCGACGCGATGGGGTTGGTCGAGGTCTCCTTGCCTTTCTGGTGCTCGCGGTAGTGACGGGTCACGGTGCCGTGAGCGGCCTCGGCCTCGACGGTCTTGCCGTCGGGGGACAGCAGGACCGAAGTCATCAGGCCCAGCGAGCCGAAGCCCTGGGCGACGGTGTCGGACTGCACGTCGCCGTCGTAGTTCTTGCAGGCCCAGACGAATTCGCCCGACCATTTGAGGGCCGAGGCCACCATGTCGTCGATCAGGCGATGTTCGTAGGTGATGCCCAGCTTGGCGTATTCGGCCTTGAACTCCGCCTCGTAGACCTCCTGGAAGATGTCCTTGAAGCGGCCGTCATAGGCCTTGAGGATGGTGTTCTTGGTCGACAGGTAGACCGGCCACTTCTTGGCGAGGCCATAGTTCAGGCAGGCCCGCGCGAAGCCGAAAATGGACTCGTCCAGGTTGTACATGCCCATGGCGACGCCGGCGCTGGGGAAGTCGAACACTTCGTGCTCGATGGTCTCGCCGTCGGTGCCGACGAATTTGATGGTCAGCTTGCCGGGGCCGGGGACCTTGAAGTCGGTGGCCTTGTACTGGTCGCCGAAGGCGTGGCGGCCGATGACGATGGGCTTGGTCCAGCCCGGCACCAGGCGCGGCACGTTCTTGCAGATGATCGGCTCGCGGAAGACGGTACCGTCGAGGACGTTGCGGATGGTGCCGTTGGGCGACTTCCACATCTTCTTGAGCTTGAATTCCTTCACCCGCGCTTCGTCGGGGGTGATGGTGGCGCATTTGACGCCGACGCCGTATTGCCGGATGGCCTCGGCCGCGTCGAGCGTCACCTTGTCGTCGGTGGCGTCGCGGTGTTCGATGCCGAGATCGTAGTATTTCAAATCCACGTCGAGATAGGGAAGGATCAGCTTCTCCTTGATGAACTGCCAGATGATCCTTGTCATCTCGTCGCCATCAAGTTCGACAATCGGATTTACGACCTTAATCTTCTTCATGGACAGGGTTCCCGGGTTACGAATGTCGGCGGCGGCGCGGGAGCTTTGCCCCACGCCGCCGGGTTATGTCAATTTCAAACCGCGGCCAGGGCCGCGTTCAGGGTGGCGCTGGGACGCATGGCGGTCGAGGTCTTGGCGAAATCCGGACGGTAATAGCCGCCCAGATCCACCGGCTTGCCCTGGGCCGCGATCAGCTCGGCGTTGATCTTGGCCTCGTTGTCGGAAAGCGTCTTGGCCAGCGGCGCGAAGCGGGCCTGGATCTCCTTGTCCTTGGTCTGCTCGGCCAGCGCCTGCGCCCAGTAGAGCGCGAGGTAGAAGTGGCTGCCCCGGTTGTCGATCTGCCCGACGCGGCGGGCGGGAGAGCGGTTGTGCTCCAGCACCTTGGCGTTGGCCTGGTCGAGGGTGTCGGCCAGCACCTGCGCCTTGGGGTTCTTGAAGGTCTGGGCCAGATGCTCCAGCGACACGCCGAGCGCCAGGAATTCCCCCAGGCTGTCCCAGCGGAGATAACCTTCCTCCTCGAACTGCTGGACGTGCTTGGGGGCCGAACCACCGGCACCGGTCTCGAACAGGCCGCCGCCGGCCATCAGCGGCACGATGGACAGCATCTTGGCGCTGGTGCCCAGCTCCAGGATGGGGAACAGGTCGGTGAGGTAGTCGCGCAGCACGTTGCCGGTCACCGAGATGGTGTCCTTGCCGGCGCGGATGCGCTCCAGCGAGATGGCGATGGCCTCTTCCGGCGACTTGATGGTGATGTCCAGGCCCTTGGTGTCGTGGTCCTTGAGGTACTTTTCCACCTTGGCGATGATCTGGGCGTCGTGGCCGCGGTGCTTGTCCAGCCAGAAGATGGCCGGGGTGTTGGACAGGCGGGCGCGGGTGACCGCCAGCTTGACCCAATCCTGAATCGGCGCGTCCTTGGCCTGACAGGCGCGGAAGATATCGCCGGCCTCGACCTTCTGCTCCAGCAGGACCTTGCCGGCGGCGTCGACGATGCGGACCACGCCGTCGGTGGCCACTTCGAAGGTCTTGTCGTGGGAGCCGTATTCCTCGGCCTTCTGGGCCATCAGGCCGACGTTGGGAACGCTGCCCATGGTCTTGGGGTCGAAGGCGCCGTGCTTCTTGCAGTCGTCGATCACCACCTGGTAGATGCGGGCGTAACAGCGGTCGGGGATCATGGCCTTGGTGTCGTGCAGCTTGCCGTCGGTGCCCCACATGCGGCCCGAATCACGGATCATGGCAGGCATGGAGGCATCGACGATGACGTCGCTGGGCACATGCAGATTGGTGATGCCCTTGTCGGAATTGACCATGGCCAGTTCCGGCCCGGCCTCGTAGGCGGCGGCGATGTCGGCCTCAATCTCGGCCTTCTTGGCGGCGGGCAGCTTGTCCAGCTTGGCCACCAGATCGCCGAAGCCGTTGTTGACGTTGACGCCCAGTTCCTTGATCACGGCGGCGTGCTTGTCGAACACATTCTTGAAGAAGACGGTGACGGCATGGCCGAACATGATGGGATCGGAGATCTTCATCATGGTGGCCTTGAGGTGCAGCGACAGCAGCAGGCCCGGCTGGGACTTGGCGTCGGCGATCTGCTCGGCGTAGAAGGCGCGCAGAGCCTTGGCGCTCATCACCGCGGCGTCGATGATCTCGCCCGCCTTCAGGCTGGTCTTGTCCTTCAGCACGGTGGTCTTGCCGTCCTTGCCCACCAGCTCGATGCGGACGGTGGTGGCGTCGGCCACGGTCACCGACTTCTCGCTGCCATAGAAATCGCCCGCGGTCATGTGGGCCACATGGGACTGGGACGAAGGGGCCCAGGCGCCCATCTTGTGCGGGTTGTTGCGGGCGAACTGCTTGACCGCGGCGGCGGCGCGGCGGTCGGAATTGCCTTCGCGCAGCACCGGGTTGACGGCGCTGCCCAGGACCTTGCCGAAGCGGGCCTTAAGCTCCTTCTCGGCTTCGGTCTGGGGGTCTTCCGGGAAGTCGGGGATCTTGTAGCCCTGCGACTGCAGTTCCTTGATCACGGCCTTCAACTGCGGCACCGAGGCGCTGACATTGGGCAGCTTGATGATGTTGGCTTCGGGCTTCAGGGTCAGCTCGCCCAGCTCGCTCAACTCGTCGCCGATCTTCTGGGCGGGGGTCAGGTTCTCGGGGAAATTGGCGATGACGCGGCCGGCCAGGGAAATGTCCCGGGTCTCGACGGCGACACCGGCCGCCTTGGTGAACGCCTCGACGATCGGCAGCAAGGAGTAGGTTGCCAGCGCGGGCGCCTCGTCAACCATGGTCCAAATGATTTTCGCGGTTGTCATCTTCCTTGATCCCCTTGATTGATACGGTCGTCAATCTCGCCCAACGGCAGAACGCAACGGCTCCGCGCCGATTACCCACGACGCAATACCAGCCGATCAGTCACAGTGCCCGGACAGCGTGGGACGATAACATTCGGGACGACGAACGCAAGACGGAATCCTACTCGTTGGGATAGGAAAAGGGCAGGGGGGGATAGGAAAAGGGCAGGGGGGATAGGAAAAGGGCAGGGCCATGGCGGTCCCCTAGGAAACGCCGCCTCTCCTCATCATACTCTCCGTCGTCGTGTCATCCGTCACATGGGGGAAAGATCCATGCATTCCGTCGCCAGGGCCGTCGTCGCCTTCCTTCTCGCCGCCGTGGTTTTCGCCGCCGTGCCACCCGCCGTGGCCCAGCAGGCCAAGCCGGAGGATTTGTTGAAGCTGCGCCAGGGGCTGATGCAGGGCCTCCGCTCGCAATGGGCGCCCATCGCCGGCTTCGCCGCCGGCAAGGCCGAGCTGCCCGCCGACGCCGCCGAGCGGGCCGCCAATCTGGCCATGCTGGCCAAGCTGGCTCCCATCGGCTGGGGCAAGGGCACCGAGGACCTGCCCGAGGCCAACACCAAGCCCGAGGCGTTCGGCGCCAAGTCGGCGCAGTTCCTGGAGAGCTGGAAAACGCTGGCGGCCGAGACCGCCAAGCTGGCCGACGCCGCCAAGGCCGGCCCCGACGCCCTCAAGGCCCAGGCCGGCGCGGTCGGCAAGCTGTGCAAGGGCTGCCACGACGAGATGCGCAAGGAATGATACCGGCGACCTTGCCGGTATCCAGCCGCCATTGCGGCGGCGGCCAAGCGCCCGGACGGGCGCGCCCGGCGAGGGGCAATTAAAGGGTTCTACTTTCCCCACACGGCCAGGCCGCCGAACACCAGGGCGGCGGCGGCGGCCAGCAGCGCCAGGGCCAGCCACGGGCTGGCGAGGCGCTGCGGTGGGGCGGCCTCCGTCACGGTCTTGGTCCCGACGATCATCGGCCGGACCAGATTCTCTCCCCTCCTGACGCGGTAGAACCCGATGGCGGCGAGGTGGAGCGCCACCATGGCCAGCACGGCCCACGAATCCAGACGGTGAAACGCCGAAAGCAGCTTCGTCGTCCGCGACGCGACCAGCCAGGCCAGCGGCCCGTCGGTGGCGACGTCGTCGGTGGCGAACAGGCCGCTGGCCGCCTGAAGCAGCAGCAGGCCCAGCATGACCAGCACGCTGAGCGCTCCCAGCGGGTTGTGGCCCAGCCCGGACCACTCGCCGCGCAGATGGGCGGCGATTCGGCGCGGACCGCCGACGAATTGGGCGAAGCGGGCGGTGGGGCTGCCGACCACTCCCCAGGCGAGGCGGAACAGCAGCAGCGCCAGGGTGGCTGCGCCGACCTTCATGTGGAGGTCGAGCCGGTCCAGGTGGCCGCTGATCCACAGCGCCGCGACCAGGACGGCCAGCGCCCAGTGGAACAGGCGGGTCGGCAGGTCCCAGACGACAACCGTGCGGGGGGAGTTCGGTTCGGCCATGGCTGCTGCTGCCTCCGTCGGACTTATGTCGACGAGCCACTATCGTGACTCGTCTCGTTGTCCCTCAATCGCCGGGCGCTCGCGCTTGGCTCTCGCGCCATGTGGCGCGGCGGGCTTCGCCCTTGCCGTCTCACCCTCGAACTGAGAAGGTCAGTTCGAGGGCTCGGCGGACTTGCACCCTAATGTTTCAGTCCGGCGGAAGCGGGTCAACGCTTTGGACTCGTGGGCCGTGACAGTGTTTTGCCAGCCTGTTAGGGTACGGTCCCTCGCCGTCGCGCCAACCCCGGACCCAAGGAGAGCCGTTGAACCGGCCAACCATCATCGCTCTGATCGGGCTCGCCGTCGCCGCGGTCGCCCTGATTCTCGCCGTCTTCCACGAGCGTGAGGAGGCCGACACCGCCGTGCCGCAGCCGCTGCCGCCGGTGGCCGCCGCCGTCGCCGCCGACGCGCGCGAGCCGTCTTTCGACGTGGTCCGGATCGGTGCCGACGGGGACACGGTCATCGCCGGCCGCGCCTTGCCGGGCGCGGTGGTGACCATCATCGACGGCGGAACCGAGCTGGGCCACGTGACCGCCGACGCGCGGGGCGAGTGGGTGTTCGTTCCGGCCGAGGCGCTTCCCCCCGGGTCGCGCGAACTGCGCCTGAAGGCGCTCAATCCCGACGGCGCCACCGTCGAATCCACCGAGCCGGTGGTTCTGGTGGTGCCGGAACGTGGCAAAGGTCCCGCCTTGGCGGTCAAGGCCCTGCGGGGCGGCGGCAGCAAGGTATTGCAGTCGCCTGCCGGCAACGGCGGCGGCTTGCTGTCGCTGGACGTGGTCGACCACGACGACAAGGGACGGCTGTTCGTCGGCGGCAAGGCGCCCGCCGCCGGCAAGGTCTTCCTCTACCTGGACAACAAGCTGATCGGCCAGACCGACGCCGATTCCGAGGGCGGGTGGCGCATCGGCGCGGCCGGCCCCAAGAGTGGCGACAAGCACGCGCTGCGCGCCGACCTGATCGGCGACAAGGGCAAGGTGCTGGCGCGGGTGGAAGTGGTCTGGACCCCCGGCGAGGATCTGGGCAAGGGCACCACCGGCGTGGTGGTGGAATCGGGCAATTCGCTGTGGCGCATCGCGCGGCGGCTGTATGGCCGCGGCGTCGATTTCACCGTGATTTACGAAGCCAACCGCGAGCGGATCAAGGATCCCGACCTGATCTATCCGGGACAGGTGTTCAGCGTCCCCAACCACTGAGTTTCTTTTTCCGCCATTCCGGCCGGACGGCGCTTTCCCCCCGCTTGGCGGTGGCCAGCGGCGGCCGGATATACATGGCGATCAGTTCGAGATAGGGCTCGGCCGGCAGCAGGAACAGGGTCACCGGCGTCACCAGGCCGGTAGCGGAGACCGGAACCGCCACGGCCATGTCGCTGCCCAGCAGGACGCGGCCCTGGGTGACGCGGAACGCTTCGGCGCCCAGGTCGGCGTTGGCGGCTTCGATGATGCGGGCGAGGCCGGCGCGGGCGGCGGGCGATTCCGCCGAGAACGGCATCGGTCCCAGGTCGCCCACCAGCTTGAGGTGGGCCTGGCCGGCGGCCTGCTCCAGACGGCCGGCGAAATGGATGTCGCGGTAGCCGAAATCGAACTGGATGACGCCGTCGCTCACCGTCAAGGCTTGGCCGTCGTCGTCGGTCCAGACGGTGTGCAGATCGACGGGCAGCGCCTTGCCGCCCAATGTGAATGTTTTCGTTTTCGCTTTTGACATTCTTGCCATCGCAGTGGAGGCGAGAACACACTAGTATCATGCCGTTGTTCGGGATGAAAATCCAAAAGGCCGGTCGTAGAGTGCCGGCGCCCCCTTTGTCTGGAGAGTGGCTAAGTGCAGGCTCACGAAATCTCGCTGACCAAGTATCTGTGGTTCCCCGTCAACCGCGAGGGCTGGCCCTTCGTGGCGCTGTTCGCCGTGGTGGCGCTGCTGCTGGGCCAACTGTGGGCGCCGCTGGGATGGCTGGGCGTCATCCTGACCTGCTGGTGCGCCTGGTTCTTTCGCGACCCCGACCGGGTGACGCCGGTCCGCGACGGCCTGGTGGTCAGCCCGGCCGACGGGGTGGTGCAGTTGCTGGGGCTGGCGCCGCCGCCCAAGGAACTGGAAATGGGCGACGAGCCGCGCATGTGCATCTCGGTGTTCATGAGCGTGTTCTCCGTCCACATCAACCGTGTCCCGGTGGCTGGCACGGTGGTCAAGACCGCCTATCAGCCGGGCAAGTTCCTCGACGCCTCGCTGGACAAGGCCAGCACCGACAACGAGCGCATGTCGGTGCGTCTGGCCCGTGCCGACGGCCGTGAACTGGCCTTCGTCCAGATCGCCGGCCTGGTGGCGCGGCGCATCAAGTGCGACCTGGCCAACGGCCAGGCGGTCCGGGCCGGTCAGCGCTTCGGCCTGATCCGCTTCGGCAGCCGGGTCGACGTCTACCTGCCCGCGGGCGTGGCGCCGCTGGTGGCGCTGGGACAAAGCATCATCGCCGGTGAAACGGTTCTGGCCGATCTCGACTCCGCCGAAGCGGCGCGACCGGGCGAGGTTCGCTGATGTTTCGCCGCAAGCGCCCGCCGCGCATCCCCGGCCTGTCCATCAACCGTCTGATTCCCAACATCCTGACGCTGCTGGCCTTGTGCGCCGGCCTCACCTCCATTCGCTTCGCCGTCCACGACATGTGGAAGGAGGCGGTGGTCGCCACCGTGCTGGCCGCCATCCTGGACGGCCTCGACGGCCGCGTCGCCCGCTTGCTCCAGGGAACGTCCAAGTTCGGCGCCGAACTGGACTCGCTGTCCGATTTCGTCAGCTTCGGGGTGGCGCCGGCCATGGTGCTGTATTTCTGGACCATGCGCAGCGCCGGGGGCTTCGGCTGGGCCTTGGTGCTGCTGTTCTCGGTGTGCTGCGCCCTGCGGTTGGCCCGCTTCAACACCATGATCGGCGAGCCGGACCTGCCGCCCTATGCCTACAACTTCTTCACCGGGGTTCCCGCCCCGGCGGCGGCGGGCATGGTTCTGCTGCCGCTGGCGTTGAGCATCCAGTTCGGCGGCGGCTTCTTCGATCAGCCCATGGTGGTGGCGGTGTTCCTGATGGGCGTGTCGTTCCTGATGGTCAGCAAGATCCCCACCTTCTCGTTCAAGAAGGTCCGCATCCCCCATAAATGGGTGCTGCCGATCCTGCTGGTGGTGGGACTGGTGGCGGCTTTCCTGGTCACCGAGCCCTGGTTGACCCTGTCGGCGCTGGGCGGCGCCTATCTGGTCTCGATCCCCTTCGCGGTGCGCTCCTTCGCCCGGTTGAAGAGCCAGGCCGAAGCCTCGAACGTCACCGAAGGCGGCCCATCTGAGTAGATTCCCCCCTGTTGCCGGCCGGCAACAGGGGAGGGGAAATGGTGTTACCGGTTCCTGTGACGCCTTGTCGAGGTTTTCGCAGTGCGGTAATTAATAGGCAACCAATTCCCGGTAGCGCCTTTTGGCGAAGGATTTTATCCCATGCGCAGCTTCAAGACCCTCATTGCCGCCGCGGCCCTGTTGGCGGTTCCCGCTCTGGCCCAGGCCGAGTGGTATACCGGCATCGACGTGGGCGCGACCTTCCTGCAAGATTCCAAGAACAGCGGCAGCGGCCTCGGCTACAAGAGCGAGTCCGACGTGGGCTGGATGACCCAAGGTCAGGTCGGCTACGGCTTCGGTCCGTGGAAGGTCGAAGGCGAGTTGAGCTACCGCTCCAACGGCATCGACAAGGTCAACGGCGCTTCGGGCAAGGGCACCACCTCGGCGCTGGCCCCCATGATCAACGGCATCTACGAATTCCTGCCGCAGTCGCAGTGGCATCCCTTCGTCGGCGCCGGTATCGGTGCCGCCCGGTTGGATGACGGCACGGTCAAGCAGAACGGCACCAACGTCTACAAGGGCAACGACTGGCAGTTCGCCTATCAGGGCTTCGCCGGCGTCGGCTTCGACGTTTCCAAGAATGTGGAGTTGAAGGCCCAGTATCGCTACTTCGCGACCCTGGACTACAACACCAAGGCCAGTTCCAACAACACCAACCTGAACAGCCAGTACAGCGATCATGCTCTGCTGTTCGGCGTGACCTACAAGTTCAATCCGCCCGCCGCCGCCCCGGCTCCCGCCCCGGCCCCGGTTCCCGTCGCCGCCCCCGCCCCGATGCCCGCCCCCAAGCCGGCCCCCGTGGCGGTCAAGAACTATCTGGTGTTCTTCGACTTCGACAAGGCGCAGATCACCCCCGAGGCCGCCCGCATCATCCAGCAGGCCGCCGCCGCCTCCAAGTCCTCCGGCGCCGTCCGCGTCGACCTGACCGGCCATACCGACCGGTCCGGCGGCGACGCCTACAACATGGCCCTGTCGCTGAAGCGCGCCAACGCGGTCAAGGAGCAGCTGGTGAAGCTGGGCCTCACCGCCGACCAGATCACGGTCGTCGGCAAGGGCGAGACCGCGCCCATGGTCGCCACTCCCGACGGCGTGCGCGAGCCGCAGAACCGCCGGGTCGAGATCGTCCTGCCGTAATCGGTCGGGACAGCCAAGACCGGAAGGGGCTCGGCCGCAAGGCCGGGCCCTTTTCGTGTCTGAGGGGACTGGAAAGGTTTGTCATCGAGAGGCGAAGCCCACTGCTGTCCGGTCTAACTTCAGACAGCTTTGTTTGGGGGCTGGCGTCGATATTCACCACCAAGACACCAAGGACACCAAGAGGTCTCCTGGATGGCGCCGTTCCGCCCTCCGTCCGCGCAGCGGACAAGAAATTACTCAAGGCGTCGATGAAACGTAAAGCGATGCGGCGCCTCCGCTCTCTTGGTGTCTTGGTGGTGGAAAATCCGTGTCCATCCGGGATGATGGGGCTTGTTTCGTCCAAGCGGAAACCACCCAAATTCCGGGACGGAATTCCGCACCTTGACCATCCCGGCCGGGGCTGCTTCTCTGGGCGGCTCATGTCAAGGAGCCCGCCATGCTGTCCGATTGCCTCGCCGGCCTTCGCGTCCTCGATCTTTCCACCTATATCCCCGGTCCCATCGCCACCCTGTGGCTCAGCGACCTCGGTGCCGAGGTCGTCAAGGTCGAAGGCCCGGCCGGAGACCCCATGCGGACCATGGGGCCGAAGGATGCCGACGGCACCACGCCGTTCTACAAGCTGGCCAACCGCAACAAGACGGTGGTGACCCTGGATCTCAAGACCGAAGAGGGCAAGCGGCTGTTCGGCCAGATGCTCGGCCATGCCGACGTGATGCTGGACGGCTTCCGGCCCGGCGTGCTGGATCGGCTGGGTTTCGGCGAGGCGGAACTGGCCCGGCTCAATCCGCGCCTGATCACCTGCCGGCTGTCGGGCTATGGCGGCACCGGCCCCTTCGCCAACCGCGCCGGCCACGACGTGACCTATCTTGCCGCCAGCGGCATTCTGGCCGTCAACGGGCCGGCCGAGCGTCCGGTCATGACCTTTCCGCCGCTGGCCGATCACGCCGGCGCCATGCTGGCGGTCAACTCCATCCTGGCGGCGCTGTTGCGGCGGTCCACCACCGGCAAGGGCGCCAGCATCGATGTCAGCCTGACCGAGGCGGCCCTGTCGTGGATGGCCGGGGTGCTGACCATCAACCAGCGCTGGGGCGGGCCGGGGCGCGAGGCCGAT
The DNA here is from genome assembly GCF_903853455.1 of uncultured Magnetospirillum sp. GTDB lineage: Bacteria > Pseudomonadota > Alphaproteobacteria > Rhodospirillales > Magnetospirillaceae > Phaeospirillum. The sequence continues at coordinate 12,662 of NZ_CAINTR010000137.1, read as the reverse complement.
CTGGTCAACGGCGGCGCCGCCCATTACCGTGTCTACCGCACCAAGGACGGCCGCTTCGCCGCCATCGCCGCCTTGGAGGACAAGTTCTGGCAGGCGTTCTGCGAGGCGGTCGGCCGGTCGGAATGGATCCACCGTCACGACGAGCCGCTGCCGCAGACCGCCCTGATCGCCGACATGGAGGCCTTGTTCGCCAGCCGCACCCTGGCCGAGTGGAATGCCCTGCTGGAGCCGGTCAACTGCACCTTCGAGCCGGTGCTGGAACCCCACGAAGTCGCCAACCACCCCCATCACCGTGCCCGCGACTTCGTCCAGGTGGGCGAGGACGGCATCATCGACGTGCTGCTGCCGATCCTGATGGAGGGCGCGCGGGTGCGCTCGCGCCGCCCGCTCAGCGAGGAGGATGCCGAGGCGGTTCTGGCGGGATGGCGGTGACCGCATCCGACCTTCCGGTCCATGGCGGCGATCTGGCGGCGGCGGAGCAACGGTGGGGGCGGTCGGCGGCGGGCTGGCTGGACCTGTCCACCGGCATCAATCCGTGGCCCTATCCGCTGCCCGTGATCGACGCCGCGCTGTGGCATCGCCTGCCGGGGGGTGACGCGGAGCGGGCGCTGCTGGCGGCGGCCAAGCGGTGCTGGGGCGTGCCCGATAGCGCCGCCGTGGTGGCGGCGCCCGGCAGCCAGCCGCTGATCCAGGCGGTGCCGCGCTTGCTGTCGCCGCGGACGGTGGCGGTGGTCGGGCCGACCTATGGCGAGCATGAACGCGCCTGGGCCGCCGCCGGCCACCGGGTGAGCGTGGTCGGCGACCTTGCCGAAATGGGCGAGGCCGGCGCGGCTGTGGTGGTCAACCCCAACAATCCCGACGGCCGCGTCGTGGCGCCGGAGCGCCTGCTGGCCGTGGCCGAGATCATGGCGGCGCGAGGCGGGCTGCTGGTGGTGGACGAAGCCTTCGCCGAGACCGCGCCGGAACTATCACTGACCGGTCGGTCTTGTTCCGGTCTGGTGGTGCTGCGCTCGTTCGGCAAGTTCTATGGACTGGCGGGGCTGCGGCTCGGCTTCGCGGTGGCCCGGCCCGATGGGGCGGAGCGGTTGGCCGAGATGATGGGGCCGTGGGCGGTATCGGGGCCGGCGCTGGCCATCGGCGCCCGGGCGCTGGCCGACATGGCCTGGGCGGCGGAAACCCGTGACCGCCTTGCCCTGGCGGCGGCAGCCCTGGCGGCGGTGCTGGTCGAGGGCGGTCTGGAGATCGTCGGCGGCACCAGCCTGTTCCAACTGGGGCGCCATGCCCATGCGGCGGAGCTGTATGAGCGCCTGGGCCGGGCCGGCATCCTGGTGCGCGCCTTCGCCGACCGGCCGAACTTGCTGCGGTTCGGCCTGCCTTCCGACGCGGCGAGACTGGCGCGGCTGGCGCGGGCCTTAGCCCAGAAGTAGGTCGCGGGCCTGATTGAGGCGGGCGGCGATCCAGGTGGAGCCGCCGGAATCGGGGTGGTTGACCAGCATCAGGCGGCGATGGGCGTCCTTGATCTGCGCGGGGGTGGCACCGGGAGACAGCCCCAGAATGTCCAAGGCCTGCTGGCGGGTCATGGCGGAATCGGGGGCGGCGGGGCGCGCGGTTTCGTCCTGCGGCGGTTGCCGCGAACCGCCGGCCATGCGGCGGAAGCCCCGCCAGAACCCGTGCAGTCGCAAGGCCCGGTTCACCCAGGGCGCCAGCCCGGCCGCCACCGCGAACAGTCCGGCCAGCTTGCCGGTGGCCACCAGGACGATTCCGATGGCGACCAGCAGTCCCAGCCCGACGGCGATCAGCGCCTTCTTGGCCTTGGCGGTGGAGGTTCGCGACCACCAGTTCAGCCCCCACCACACTCCGATCAGGGCGCCGGCGACGAGGAGAAGGCGAAGCAGCATCTTTATTCTATATCGAAGCAGCGGGCGCTGTCGGTCAGCTCGAACAGGCGTAGCACGTTGCCGGACGCACCGCGCAGGGTCAGTCTGGTTCCGGCGGCGAGAATGGCGTCCTTGGCCAGATGCAGCATGCCGAGCCCCACCGAATCCACCCGGGGAACCTTGGCGAGGTCGAACACCGTCTTGCCGGCGGTGATGGCCTTGAGATCGTTGATGAGACTCTCCATCTGGGCACTGACGGTATAATCGAGCGCTCCGTCGAACGTGACCGTCAAGGTGTCGTCGTGGTGGGTGATGGCGATGTTCATCCAGGCCTCGTCATAGGGATCGGACGGAGTATGGCGCGACTCGGACACACACTCCAGTCCGGCGAGAGAGTGACAGGCCGGCGAATTCAGGCTAATATAAACGAACAAATGATCATAAAAAAGCGGGGACGTCATGTCGGTCTTGCTGTGGCAACCGTCCAAGAAGCGTGTGGAGAAATCCCAGCTGACGGCGTTCATTCACGCCGCCAACCGCCGTTTCGGCGCGGCGGTGGATGACTATGCCTCGCTCCGGCAATGGTCGGTGGCGGCGGCGCCCGAGTTCTGGCGTCTGGTGTGGGAGACCTGCGGCATCATCGGCGACGGCCCCGGCGCGGTGGTGGTGGACGACATCCGCAAGATGCCCGGCGCCCGATGGTTTCCCGAGGCGCGGCTGAACTTCGCCGAGAACCTGCTGCGGCGGAACGACGATGGCGACGCCATCGTGTTCTGGGGCGAGGACAAGGTGAAGCGGCGGCTGTCCTTCGCCGAGCTGCACGGGCTGGTGTCGCGGGCGCAACAGGCGCTGACGGCGGCGGGGGTGGGGGTGGGCGACCGGGTCGCCGGCTATCTGCCCAACATCCCGGAAGCGGTGATCTTCATGCTGGCGGCCTCGTCGCTGGGGGCGATCTGGTCGTCGGCCTCGCCCGATTTCGGGGTTCAGGGGGTGCTGGATCGCTTCGGCCAGATCGCGCCCAAGGTGCTGGTCGCCGCCGACGGTTATTTTTATTCAGGCAAAAGCCACGATTCCCTGGAGAAGCTGGCGGCCATCGTGCCCGGCATCCCGTCGCTGGCGGCGGTGGTGATCGTGCCTTACACGGCGGAGCGGGCCGATCTGGCGGCGGTGCCCAAGGCGACCCATCTGGCCGATTTCATCGCGCCCTTCGCGGCCAAGGCGGTGGCGTTCACCCGGCTGCCCTTCGGTCATCCGCTCTACGTCATGTATTCCTCGGGGACCACCGGCGCCCCCAAATGCATCGTCCATTCGGCCGGCGGAGCCTTGATCCAGCAGTTGAAGGAACACCGCCTGCACTGCGATGTGCGGCGCGACGACCGGGTGTTCTACTTCACCACCTGCGGCTGGATGATGTGGAACTGGCTGGTGGCCGGGCTGGCGGCCGAGGCGACCCTGCTGCTCTATGACGGCAATCCCAGCGCCCGCGACGGCAATATCCTGTTCGATTTCGCCGATGCCGAGGGGATGACCCTGTTCGGCACCTCCGCCAAGTGGATCGACGCCATCGCCAAGATGGGGCTGGAGCCGATCAAGACCCACGATTTGAGTACGGTCCGCACCATCTGTTCCACCGGTTCTGTGCTGGCGCCGGAGGGGTTCGACTACGTCTACGCCAAGATCAAGGCCGACGTGCAATTGGCCTCCATCTCCGGCGGCACCGACATCATCTCATGCTTCATGCTGGGCAATCCCAACGGGCCGGTCTATCGCGGCGAGATCCAGGCGCGCGGCCTGGGGATGAAGGTGGAGGTCTACGACGACAGCGGCACCCCGGTGGAGGGGGCCAAGGGCGAACTGGTCTGTTCGCAGGCGTTTCCCTCCATGCCGGTGGGGTTCTGGCACGACGACAGCGGCGAGAAGTATCACGCCGCCTATTTCGACAAGTATCCCGGCGTTTGGTGCCACGGCGATTGGGTCGAGCTGACCCCCACCGGCGGCATCGTCGTCTACGGCCGCTCCGACGCCACCCTCAATCCCGGCGGGGTGCGTATCGGCACCGCCGAGATCTACCGTCAGGTGGAACAAATCGACGAGGTGCTGGAAAGCCTGGTGATCGGCCAGGATTGGAGCGCCGACGTGCGGGTGGTGCTGTTCGTGCGGTTGCGGCCCGGCGTGACGCTGACGCCCGAGCTGGAGGCCCGCATCAAGAAGCGCATCCGCGACAACACCACGCCGCGCCATGTGCCGGCCAAGATCGTTCAGGTGGACGACATCCCCCGCACCAAGTCGGGCAAGATCGTCGAACTGGCGGTGCGCGACGTGGTCCACGGCCGCGCCGTCAAGAACAAGGAGGCCTTGGCCAATCCGGAGGCGCTCGACCTGTTCCGCGATCGCCGGGAGTTGACCGACTAGGGGGGGGTGGTCGCGGTGGTGCGAGATTGCAACACTGTGACCGAAATGAATCGATATATCGGCCGGATATCTTCACGCAGCTGCGAAATGAGCCTATATCTGAAGGTGTGAACTTTCACCCCATTCGGTTGATCATGGCTTTCGCTCGTCCCATTCTGATCGCGTCGTTGCTGATACCGCTGTTGGCGGTTCCGGCCATGGCGGTCGATATGGGCAATCGCCTGGTGGCCGGCGGGGCGTCGGGCGGCGGCGATTCCCAGCATGTGGGCATGGGCGAGGCGCACAGCCCGATTCTGACCCATGGTGGTTTCAGCCTGGGAGCGGTGGCCGACACCGCGCCGTCCATCTCGGCTCTTGGCCTGCCGTTCGTTTCGGGGCGCGGCACCCTGGCGGTGGGCGGCTATGTCGCCTACGGCATGGGCGACATGCGGTTGAGTTCGTCCCTGCGCAGCGACGGGGCGGCGACCAGGGCCGACATTTCCGCCGCCTATGCGGGGGCGCTGGTGGGCGCGGGCAACATCGCCTCGTTGCGGCTGGGAACCGGTTGGGCCAAGCCGCAGGAGTTCAGCCTCAACCCGTTGCAGCCCGGCATGGCCTATGCAAATCCCTACGGCAATTCCGGCGACCTCAACCTGTCGCTCAGCCTGATGCGTCAGGTGACGCCGTCGCTGAGCGTCGGCGGCACCGCCGAGGCCAGCCGGCCGAGCGGGGCCGACGGCGGTTCGTCCGCAGGCTTCATGCTGGGCGCCGGCATGGGCTACCGCTTTTAGCGTTTGATCCCGCAGGCCTTGTCGGCGCTGGCCATGGCGTCGGCGAATCCCGACAGCGAAAAGGTCGCGGTCACCTCGCTTCCCTTGGCGGGGACGGCGTGCATGCTGGCCTCCTTGCCCTTGGCCAGGGCGGCGACGATGGCCTTGTCGGCGGCGGCGTCCTTGGCCCAGGCCCGGTCCCCCTTGGTGAACAGGGTGTAGGGCTTGGTTCCGATCCGCAGCTCCACGTCGGAGTCCTTCTTGAAGCCGTAGACGCCGTTGATGCTGACTTCGTCGACGCTCTTGCCGCCGGAGCGGTGGGTGACGATCAGGTAGGTGGTCGTCTTGCCCTTCTCGCCGCCCAGGACCTTGCCGGCGCTGGCTGCGATGTAGCAGGTCCTGGCGGTGCCCTCGGCGTAGGAGAAGCTCTCCCACTCGCCGAACTTCCCCTGGCGTTTGGTGGCGTCGGCCGCGGAGGCCGCCTGGGCGACGGCAAGGGTGAGGACGGCGGCGATGAGAAGCGGGCGTCGAGTGTTCATGGGATCCATTTCTGGTGGCTGCGGGTGGTGCGCGGCAGGATCGGGCAAGGCCGCCCGCAATTCATCCCCCGGCCGGGCCGGCGCGTCAATATCCCTCGGATGGTGCGCAGGGAGGTATGAGGGCGGCTCAGGGTTCCCCATCGTTAAAGGGGCTTGCGTTCCAGTGGGAATTCGTCTAGCCTACGATGTCATGGGATGAAGTAATCCATCCCGGGCAGGCCTTTGGGCCGCTAGAAGTGGCGCAGCCTCGAAGGCTTGCGAGTGTCAAACGGCTTCATCCAGAAAGGATACCGCCATGGCTGACGTAACACTATCATCCGCAATCCGCAGCAACCTGCTGTCCTTGCAAGCGACCGGCTCTCTCGTCGATCGTACCAATACCCGTCTGTCGACCGGTCTGAAGGTTAGCTCGGCCACCGATGACGCCGTCGCTTACTTCCAGAGCAAGTCTCTGCATGATCGTGCCACTGACTTGACCGCTCGTAAGGACGGCATCGACCAGGGCATCAGTTCGCTGAATGCCGCGATCGGCGGTCTGTCCTCGGTCGAGTCGATCCTGACCCAGATGAAAGGTATCGTGCTGTCCGCCAAGTCGGCGAGCGACAGCGACCGTGCCTCTCTCGCCTCTCAGTTGACGACCCTCGGCTCTCAGCTGAACTACCTGGCGAACGACTCGTCGTATCAGGGCTTGAACCTGATCAATGCGACCTCGTCGAACATCAAGGTGCAGTTCTCTGAAAAGACTGCGGCGGTGCTGCAGGTCGATGGCGTCGATACGCGCATCTCCTCCGGTGAAATGCTGACCGCCAACCTCAGCGGCGCCGCGACCGACATGTGCAACGCCAGCCAGCTGAGTTCCATCGGTGGGTCCACCGGTGCCACCGGCTTCTCGGACGTTTCGGCGCATGTGTCGGTGTTCGACGCGTACATCGCGATGTTCGACTCCGGTATCGCCTCGGTTCGGACGAACACGGCGACCATCGGTTCGTCGGTGGCGTTGCTGCAGACCCGTGCCGACTTCACCAAGACCTACGTCAATACCCTGCAGACCGGCGGCGACAAGCTCGTTCTCGCCGATCTGAACGAAGAAGGCGCCAACCTGGTGTCGCTGCAGACTCGTCAGCAGTTGGGCATTCAGGCGCTGTCCTTCGCCAACCGGTCGGAACAGGGCATCCTGTCGCTCTTCCGTTAATCCACGGGTTGGTTGAACGGTTCTTGATGAAGGCGGACGGCGCTATGCGCCGTCCGCCTTCTTTCTTTTTTATCGCCTCTTTGGCGATCTTCGATGCGGCCCTGCGTTGCGGCGGCAGACCGCAAAATTCGCCGGGGTATCAACGCAACCTTAACCAATCAACCATCAAAATTGACCGCAGAATGATGATGTTTTTGGAGGTTTGGACAAATGGCCTATCCGAATGCCGAACAGGGCAAATATAGGTCTGTTCCGGCGGGGGGGAATTCCCGTGAGACGGAAGCTTGGGCGCTGACCGAAGCCGCTCGCCGAATGTCCGTGGCGCAATCCGATTCCGTCGACATCGAGGAATTTCTTGGTGCGGTCCGCCTGAACTGGCGGCTGTGGACCATCTTCCAAGCGGATCTGGCGGGGCCGGACTGCGACGTTCCGTTGGAAATGCGCCAGAACATGCTGGCCTTGACCAATTTCGTCGACAGCAGGTCGGTGGAGATCCTGTCCACCCGCAACCGGAATCTTGCTTCGGCCCTGATCACCATGAACCGGAATCTGGCCAGCGGGTTGTTTACGGTCATCCCGTCTTCGGCCGCCGATCAGAAGTCTTCCGAAGCCATCACCTCCGCCAACGAAGTCATCTGACCGATTCAAGCCGAAACTCTGACGTCGAGGGGATATGGGCGTGAGCAATTCCAAGCAAAGCCGAGCTGCCGATTTTCTTGCAAAAATAGACGATCTGCTGGTGGCTGGATCGGATACGGAAGCCCTCGCCCTGGCGGAGGGCGCGCTCCAGGATCCGGAAGCCAACACCGAGGCCGTCTGTGCCCTGGCGGCGATCTATTACCGATCCGGCGCGTTGGGCTATGCCATCAAGCTGTTGGCTTCGCTGATGGGCAGGCCGGATGTTCCCGAGGATATTCCCGAGGTTCTGGCGGTTCTCTACAGCTTCGCCGGCTGTGTGTCTGACGCTCTCTATTACGCGAAGCTGTCGTCCACGCAGGGCGGAGACAGGTTCATCCAGCATCTGTTCGGGCCGGACTTCCCCAATTTCGCCGACGCCTTTGCCCGGGTTCGCCCCAAGCCGCTGCTGGGCGACGGTATGATGGCGCTGATGTCCGGCGAGTTGGAGCGTGCCCTGTTCCTGGTCGAGCAGCACCTCAACCTGCTTCCCGACGACGTGGAAGCGCTGGACACCTATGCCCAGATCAAGATCCAGATGGGCAAGAACAGCGAGGCCATCGGGTTGTTGCGGACGGTCGCGACCCTGGCCGGCCCCTCGGCGACACTGCTGAGCCGTCTGGCCTCATGCCTGATTCTGTCCGGTCAGTTCCCTGAAGGTCTGGCCTGCCACCGGGAAGCGATCGCGCGCGCGCCGTCCTCCTTTGCCATTCTAGGGAGCGCGGTCGCGGATTTGCGCTTCTTTGGCAGGGCTGAGGCGGAGGCCTCGGGCATCATCCAGGCCTGGAACGCCGAACTGACAAAATCCGCGCCGCGGACGGTGCGTCCGGCGCCGAAAGTCACCGACGTCTCGCCGATTCGCATCTGCTACCTGTGCTCGTCGCTGGACAGCGACGAGTTGAACTCCATGGTTGGCAGTGTCGCCCAGGCCCATGACCGGTCGCGGGTCACGGTGGTCGGCTTCGGCCGGGACCAGACCGACAGCCCGTCCAATCAATGGGCGCGCGGGGCGTTCGACCTGTGGCGCGACGTCTCCAATCTCGACGTGACCACCATGGGAGCCCTCATTCGCGGCGAGGGCGTCCATGTGGCCATCGACGCGGACGGCAGTCTTGCCCCCACCATGCGCGGATTGTTCCAGCGCAACACCGCACCGTTGCAGGTGGGGTGGCTGAACCCCGAGGTTGCCGGTCGCGTTCCCGGCAACTATCTGCAGGCGGTTCCCGGTCCGGGCGAGGCCGCCGAAGGCGAGCTTGTGCTGGCCGCCGGTCGCTATTGCCTCGGCGATCTCGCCGGCAGGGCTCCGGTGACGACCGCCGCTCCGGTCGAAAGCGTCGGCACCATCACCTTCGGTGCCGAACTGATTCGGGCCGAACTGACCCCGCATCTCGCCATGGTTTGGGGGCGCATTCTGCAGGCGCTGCCGAATTCGACGCTGCTGTTGCGCGACAGCGGCATGTTCGGCGATCCCGACAACGTGGATGCGCTGGTGTCGCTGTTCGGCAATGCCGGCGTCGCCCACCGGATCGACGTGATCCGTGACGTTGATCGGGCCGGATTCGCCGCCAACATCGACATCGCGCTGTTGCCCTTCCCGGCTGGCAACATCCTGGCCCATGCCGAATTCATGCGGAATGGCGTGCCGGTGGTGGTGACAACCTCTTGTGCCGCCGGTGCCGACATGGGCGCCTTCCTTACGGCGGCGGGCCTGGGCGAGACCTTGGTCGGCGCCGATGTGGACGGCTATGCGGCGAAGGCCCTCGCCTTGGCCGGCGATGTCCCGGCCTTGGTGTCGTTGCGTCGGCGGATGCCCGAGATTGTCGCCAGCGTTCCGGCTTTCACCCCGAAGGGCTTTGCCCGTGCGATCGAGGACGCCGTGATCGCCGCACTGGCTCCGTTGCGCGCGTGATGGACAACCAGGGCGCCGCACGGGAGGCCTTGCGGGAGCGGAATGTCGAGACCTTCCGGACGCATTTTCCGGAAATCCATGCCCGCATTGAGGCGATCACCCGACCAGTGACCGCGATCATCGAGGAAAACGGCGTGGTGGTCGACATCGACCTCGGCGTCGGCCGTCTTTACAAGACGGACGGCCACGCCTTGGCCGTGGAGCAGGCCGAGGCGTTCATCGCGACTCCCCGGCAGGTGGGCTATCAGGTCAGCGGCGCCATGACGGGGGACAGCCCGCTGTCCGAGCGGATGTACCGAAGCATCATCGCCAGCGCCCGCAAGCATGAGGCGACGGTCGAGTCCGGCCCGCCGGTCGGCCGCGCCGGCTTCCTCATCGTGTTCGGCCTGGGCCTTGGACATCATCTGCCGCTGTTGGTCAGCCGTCTGGACGTGGACTGGGTGGTGGTGGTCGAAACCATCGATGAATTCGTGCTGCATTCACAGTCGGCCATCGACTGGGGCGCCATCGTCGAGACCTGCGAGGCGAAAGACACCAAGCTGTCGCTGGTGCTCGCCGACATGCCGGCGGAACTGGGCCGTCAGATCGAGGCCATGGTCGCCATCAATGGTGAACTGGCGCTGGATGGATCGTACTACTACCGGCACTATCCGTCATGGGCGCTGGACCAGACCTTCGAAGCCATCGTCAACAATGTCCCGCTGAGGATGGTCCAGCGCGGATATTATGAAGACGAACGCAAGATGTTGTGGAACGCCACCACCAATCTTGAAAAGTTTGACTGCCACATGTTGCCGGGGGCTTTCCGCCACCTGATCGTGGCTCCGGCCTTCATGGTCACGTCGGGGCCATCCGTCGATTACGATATGGAATACATCAAGCAGTGGCGTGACAAGGCCATCGTCTTTTCCGGCGGCTCGTCGCTTCAGGCGCTGCTGGCCCACGGCATCATTCCCGACTACCACGTCGAACTGGAGAACGTGGTGCAGGTCTGGGACTTCCTCCAGCATATCCTGGAGCTCAACCAGGACAAGTTCCCCGACGGAAAGTTCACCGGGATCAAGCTGATCGCCTCGGTGACGCTCAATCCCCGGGTCACCCCCCTGTTCGACGAGGCGTATTACTTCTTCCGCGACAGCGTCAGCTCCTCCATATGCTACGCCGACAAGATCCCGCTGATGTCGGCCATCGGTCCCAACGTGGCCAACACCATCGTGGCGGTGGGGGCGCGCCTCGGCTTTCGCCACATCTACATGTTCGGCATGGATTGCGGTTGGCGTGACGGCGAATCGCACCACTCCCGCAATACCGCCTATTACACGGCCGAGGAATTCAAGACCAAGAAGGCCGCCGGCAGCTACTCCCATCCCGGCAATTTTGGCGGCACCATCCAGTCCAACATGGTTCTGTCCTGGACGCGGGACATGCTGGAGGAGAAGGTCCAGAAATTCGGCCTGCAGGCGTACAATTGCAGCGACGGCGCCCTGATCAAGGGGGCCGTTCCCAAGCTTGCCGAGACCCTCGACTTTTCCACGACCCAGATCGATCGGGAGAAGATTTTCGAGCGGGTGCGGGAAGAGGCGACCTTCATCGAGCACGGCACCTATCTGGCCGAGTACGACTTCGACGCCGTCATCGCCGAGATCGATCTCTACGAGCGATTGATCGACGACCTGTGCGACGAGGCTGTGGCCGAGGGCAACGACTTCCGCGGGATGCTCCGGAAGATTACCGAGGTGCTGCACAACGCCCGCGACGGCGGTTATGCCAGGGCCTACTCGGTGTTCCAGGGGGCGACCCAGGGGATGGCCAAATGCGGCTGCGTCTTCCTCAACCGTGTCGAGGACGACGCCAAGCGCCGCCTGATGTTCGAGGACTTCGTCGCCGAGTACCGTGACATCCACAAGGAAATGACGACGGAGACGCGGGAGATCTTCCGCTCCGCCCAAGCCTGGATCAAGGGTGGCCCCGCGCCCAGTTGGACCGCCGGTCTGCCAATCATGCCGGGGTACACGTTCTAGCGAAGAAAGCTGACGCCGGCCGCTGGCCGTGGCATCATCCGCCGCCGCCAACCAACAATGGGACGTTCCGATGACCCGTCGCCTGTCCGCTTTCGCCGCCCTCCTTGCCTTGACCCTGCTCGGCGTTTCGCCGGTCCGGGCCGAAACCGCCGGCTTCGACCTGGGCCTGTTCCGCTCGGGGATGCCGTTGGCGGATCTACGTCATGCGGCTTGGCCGGCGGGCGCGCGGCTGCTGTGCAGCGGCGATTCCGATCTTCCCGCCAACATGGTCTCGCCGCCGCGCGACGGGATCGTGTTGCCGCAACGGCTCACCGACCGCGGCGTGATCGCCTGCGCCCTGTTCAGCCCCAATGCCGAGGGCGCCTGGGCTCTTCAGACGGCGGAATTCGCCGGCGGTCCGGCGGGGGTCTGGGTGCTGGCCATCGCCGAGAAGAAAGGGGCCGCGGCCCGCCTGGTCCAGGCCAAGCTGTTCCAGCCGGAAGACGCCTTCAAGGCCACCGTCGCCTACGTCACCGGCCGTCTCGGCCCGGCGGATTTCGTCAACGAACACGGCGCCCGCTGGAGCGGTGTCGAGAGCGAAACCATCATTGGCCATATGAGTTCCGGCGGCATCTCCACCATCCTCACCGACAAGCGCCTGGAAGCACTGGTCCGCGAGCAGACCGGCGAAGGCAAGCCCGAGGCCAAGTCCAAGCCCAAGCCCTGAGATCAGGGGAGGAGGCCTGCTTCACGATAATAGCGCAGGGCTCCGGGATGGATCGGGATGACCGCCCCGCTGGGCACCATGTCCTTGGCGTTCAAGGTTGACAGCGCCGGGTGCAGGCGCCGGAAATCGGCGATGTTCTCGAACACCGCCTTGACGGCGGCATAAGCCAGTTCATCGGGTTGCTCGCTCGATGCGAGGAGTATGGCCTGGGTGCCGATCGTCCCGACATCCTTGGGGTTGCCGGCATAGATGCCGCCCGGGATGACCGAGGCGACGTAATAGGAATGCGTCGCCAGCAGGTGGTCGATCGGCGGGCCGGCGACGCGCACCAGCCTCGCCGCGCAGCCCGTCGTCGCCTCCTGGGTCAGCCCGTTGGGATGCCCCGCCTCGAATATGATCGCGTCGACCTGATTGCCGCAAAGCGCCTGGTTTTGTTCGGCCGGCCTGGCGCGCGACAATTACGGTGGCCGGTCAGCGACAATTAGGATGACCGGTATGAGACACCGTCGAGTAGCACCTATACCGCTATCACAAGCAAGCATTGCTCAGCAATAAGGAAGTGCAGCGACAATTACGGTAATT
>NZ_CAINTR010000136.1 GCF_903853455.1 uncultured Magnetospirillum sp. | reverse complement strand
TCCGCTTCTGCAGGTCGAAGCGGAGCTACGCGCTTCGCGGTCGGAACCGCGAAGTCGTCAGGTCAAGCCGCCGCCACGGCCTTTGGCGGAAAGGCTTGCCGATCTGATGTGTTGGGCCTCATGAAAAGTGCCAAAGTCGAGCTCAGACGCTGTCATCGGTCAACCCATAGCCGGGAGAGAACGGGCAATGCAGCCCCCAAAGCGCGGCCAGCTCGGCGGGGGAGCGGATGCCATGCTCCTCGACCACGGTGGCGGCGTCGATGAGGGCGCCGCCCAGAAGGTCCTCGACCACCAGCACGCCGGACGCGATGGCGACCCGGCGATAGGTGGACTCGCCGAAACCCCGGTGCCGGCCGAGAAAATCCGCCTCGAAACGCAGGGCCTGCGCCTGGGCGCGGTCCTCCAGGCGGAACGGCGCGGTCAGGCGGGCCGGCTCGTCACCGCCGTAACGGGGACCGAAATGGGCCAAAGCCGAGCGGTAACGGTTCCGCGCCGCCAGATCGGCGGTATAGACGAAGCTGCCGGGATCGCGCGCCCAGGCGATTCCGTCAATCTCGATCTCCACCGCCAACTGGTCGTTATGGGCGTGACCGCCTTGGCCGTTCTGGCCGATGGGACCGCAGCGCACCGACACGAAGGCACGAGAATTGCGCCAGATGAACAGGCCGAAATCGGGATAGGCGAGGGCGGTCAATCCCTCCAGGGCGGCGGGATCGGGCGGCTCGATCCGCAGCCGGACGAGATGGTGCGCCGTCTCTTGCGGCACGGAAACGGTCGCCAACGCGCCCGCTGCCCGGGGCGCCACCATCCGCTCTCTCCGGGCCAGGGCCACCGCCACCGCGGTCTCGAACGCAAGATCCGGCCGGACCGGCAGTTCCAGATCGAACAGCCCCAGGGCCGCCGCGACCACCCCACTGTGATCGAGATGGCGCTCGCGCGGGGCGTCGCCCCCCAGGTCGAACAAAGGCGCCAGCTTCAGGAACCGGCCGGAATCATTATCGCCGATCTGGACGACCACCCCCGAGGGCTTGGTGACGTCGGCCGTGAAATAGGCCGCCCGCGCCAGCCGGTCGAGGGTGAAATCCCCCTCGACCCGCCGCTCCACCGGCAATCCCTGCAACAAGGCCACACTATAAAGGGCCATTTCGGCCGACAGGCGGTGATAGGCGGTCGAGGCCTCGAAATTGGCGCCGTCGGCACCGAATTGGCGGGGAATCTCCACCGCCAGCCGCTCCGCCGCGAAGGCGAGCCAGCCATCGGCCTCCGGGCCGCCCGGCAGATAGGCGGCGATGAAGGCCAGACCGGCCAGATTGGCCAGGTAATGATTGCCGCGATGGTGCTCGTCCCATTCCAGGAAGCGGACCACATGGCGACCATGGGCCAGCATGGCCGCCGCCAGCTCCGCCTCGAACGCCGGATCGAACACCACCCCCTGGGCGCGGAACAGGTCCCAGGCCACCAGGATGTTGGCGGCGCGGATGGCCACATCCATGGTGCAGCACCAGTTCACCCCCCAGCCGGGAGGATTGGCGCCGAGGAAGTCCAGCACCTGATGGCGGAACTCGGCGGCGTAGCGGCCGAAATCGGCGAAACCGGGGCAATCCTGCCCGGCCAGGGCATGGGCCATCGCCAGCCACGGCCCGTGCTGGAACCGCGCCAATTCCCACGGAACCTTGACGTCGACTCCCGGCCGATGGCCGTAAGGGACGCCCCGCCCCCAGGTGGACGGCGACCAGCGGAAGCCCGATTTGAAGTCCACATGCCAATCGATGGGCCGCCAGTCGGGATCCTGGATCAGATCAAGAGCGGCTTGGGCGCGGCGGCGATTGCCGGAACGATGCTCGGCCACTACCGCTTGGCCCCAGTCCGACGGCAAGGCCGGACCGGGGCCGTAACGATAGCGGCCGAAGCCGGCATAGGTCTCGCCATGGGCCACCCTCACCCAGCCCGAGCCCAGCAGGTCGAAACGATGGTCCAGGACCCGGCACACCAGTTCGCGCACCGTGTCGGCCAGGGGCAGCAGGCCGGCGAAATCGAGCCCGCTCAACCGGGGCTCCAGGCGAGCGGCGGATAGCTCGGCGTAGGAACACCGCCGCCCGCGCGCCACCGCCAGAAGGCGGGTTTCCGCCACCCTCAGCCCCAACGTCCAGGCACGCCGCACCGCCTCCCGGGGGGCCATGGACAACCCGACCCGGATCAGATGGGCGAGGCTCACCTTGCGGTCTCCACCGGAGCGCGTCCGGCCATCAGGCAGAACGCGGCGACCAGCCACAGCACCCCCAGCCACCAGCTCTGCCAGGCCCCGTAGGACACGGCCGAGATGGCCAGCGCCGCCACCATGGTCGCGGCGCAGGTAGCGCGCCCCGGCCGATCCAGCAGACGGTTCCGTTCGATCCCGGCGATCAGCCACCACAGGAACCCCGCCAGAATCGCCGCGCCCGGCAGCCCCAATTCCAGCCACCATTGCAGGGCGGCGTTGTGGGGATGAAGCGGCATGCGCGCGCCGACGATGACCCCCACCACCTGGCCGCTGTCGTTCACCGCCGGGATGCTGAGCATCTCCGACCCGCCGGGGTCGGCCCGTGCCGCCTCCATTCCCCAGCCGCGCCAGGGGTGCTCGGCCATGCGCTGACCGGCATAATGCCAGATGATCAACCGATGGTGGGTCGACAGCGGCAGCCAGGGCAGGACGCGGAACGAATCCGGCGGCTCCGGCAAGGCGGGAGCGACCAGCGGCAGGACGGCGACGAAGGCCACCACCGCCACCCGCAGCGACAGCAGCCCGAAATGGGGACGAGCCAACACCAGGGCAAATACCAGTCCACCGCCGGCCAGGGACAGCCGTGACGCCAGACTGTCGCTCAGGGCCAGGGCGACGATAGTGGCAAGGCAGGCGGCAGCCAGCGGCAGGCTCCGCCCCCGCCAGGCGACCAGGGCGAAAGGCCAGAACAGCACGGCGATGGTGGTGGCGCCGCGGCTGAGTTGCGACTTGAACTCGACCGGAACCGGCTGGCCGCCCTTGAAGACCGAGAGCAGGCCGGATATTCCGTTGCCGGTGGCCAGATCGACCGCGATCAACCCCACCCCCAACGCCAATCCGGCGGCGGCGGCTCCGGCGATCAGGCGCGAGCGCCCGAGGACATCCAGCCTGGCCATTCCCAGGCCCAGCCCCCCCGCTCCCGCCAAGGCCAGCACCCGAACCAGGGTACTGGCAGCATGACCGGGTTCCGGCGCCCAAAGCAGGCTGACACCGCCCCACAGGCCCAGCAGCGCGGCGAAGGCCAGCGGCACCCTCGGCACCAGGGCGAAGCCTCCCCGCCGCCACAGCAACGCCCCGGCGATCAGCCCGAAGACCGGGAGGAAGACCGCCATGCCGAACGGGACAAGCACCGCCAGCGGTGGAGCGAGAAACGCCGCCAAGGCGAAGACTGCTTCGGAAGAAACGCGAGACAAGGACCGCAACACCATGGCGCTCATGACACCTGCATTTGCCGACGATGGTCTAGCATGCTTCCACAACGGCTGCCATGGTCCGATCACCCAGACACAGAACCGGAAGTCCAGTTTTTAGAGGTGTCCGGGTGATTGCCCTCTCTGTACAGCCTGGGCTGTGTCATTGCCACTCTCACCATCCCTCAGTTTCCGCTTGCCTGAAAGAATCGGTGTGTGATTCAAGGATTCCGCCCTTTGATCGAGCGGAGGCGGCAGGATGGGTGGGATCGAGCACGTGGCGGCAGGGATCAGTGCGGACCTTGAGGCGAAGCTACCGGGCC
>NZ_CAINTR010000135.1 GCF_903853455.1 uncultured Magnetospirillum sp. | reverse complement strand
TCGCCTCGAGATCCGCAATGATCCCAACTGCAACGTGCTCAATCCCACCCATCCCACCGCCTCCGCTCGATCAAAGGGCGGAATCCTTGAATCACACACCGATTCTTTTAGGCAAGCAGAAACTGAGGGATGGTGAGAGGCAGCAGCCTGCCCCGTATCATATCTGCGAACCGTGCTGGGATTCTTCGGCATCACCGACGCCTTTTAGCCCGAAGATTCCGGGCCATCTGATAGCCCGCGAGAGGCCCGGATCATTACTAACTCTTCACCCACGTCCCCCCTCGATCAGCGTATGGTCCGCTATGCTGAAATGGTTTGGAAAGGGGCATCATCATGATCGACCTTGAAAGCATTTCTGCCACTATGGCGACAGGCGGGCGGGCGGGCAATGTCGCCATTGCCGCCTGCAAGTCGGGTTCCGGGGCCGTGAAAGAGTTTTCCTATTCTCGCTCAGACAGATGCTTCTATGTGACCGTAGACGGGCGGGAGAAGCTACGGAGTGATATGGCCGAAACCGCATATTCTTTCTTCAGCAGTGACGCGCCCCAATAGCCGCTTAGGTTCGACAGCGGGGGACCAGGATCATCGCCGCTCCAGCACGTCGAGAACCCGCCGTAGCGTCGCGGAAGCGGCATCACCGCCGACACGAATACGATAGCCGCTGGCCAGCTCGATCTCGATCCGATCATCCGGAGAGATGGGAGGCGCGAGCGACGGCACCTCCCCCGTCAGCACCACCGGCACCAAGGCCGGCGTCATCGTGTCGAGCCCGGGCGAACCAAAGAGCTTCCGCCAGCCGAAGAGTTGATTGGCGTTGACCTCATAGCGTCGCGCCACTGTCGCGACCGAAGCTCCAGGCTCGAACGTCGCCGCGATGATCTCCCGTTTCAGCGGTTCCGGCCACGACCGGTTCCGGCGTCGAACCACCGAAATTCTGTCCATAACCGAATTTGTGGACACATCTGCCACCACCAACGCCAATCAGACAGGCAGAATCTCAGACCAAGGGCCGTTCGAACAGGCGGCCGTCACCGGGGGAATACATTTGTATCGTCGAGGGTCTGGACCGTTTGACGTTCTTATTCGCGTGGCAGGCCGACGTTCATACCGAGGCGCAGGGCCACCTCGGTGAAACCGCGCGCGACGAACGTGTCCCTGACCGACTCATCCGACCTGCGACTGTGACGGGGGGATCTGCCCTTGCCAATCAAACCTAGGCGGCCATCACCCCCTACATGTAGGGGAAGCACATTCACGGGTTAATGGTCTCTGTGTGCCAAGTAGCCCCCCACCGAAGTTCCCGACCCGCAGGGTATGAAACGGGTGGGAGTTTGGGATAGGCTGGTTTTGTCGTCGGCACAGAGGTCGGTGTTTCCTTGGTGCGTAAGAGTCCGTCAAGTAGTCGGACCCGGAGTCCTTGAGCACCCCAGATTGTGCCACGGGCTGGCGACAGCCCCGGAGCACGCTTGCTAGATTTCTTCAACGGGGATTCCACGCTGGCGACACTGGGAGAGGATGATGGAAGTTCTGCATCCGCATTGCGCCGGTCTGGATGTTCACAAGGACATGGTCGTGGCCAGCGTTCGTCATATGGTCGCAGCCAACGTCGAGCGGGAGGTCCAGACGTTCAAGACGACGACCAGGGAGTTGCTGGCGTTGTCGGAGTGGCTGTCGGCGGAAGGATGCACGCAAATTGTGATGGAGGCGACGGGCATCTACTGGAAGCCGGTCTGGCATATTCTGTCGGATGGCGAGTTCGAACTTGTGTTGGCCAATGCCGCGCATGTGAAGAACGTGCCGGGGCGCAAGACCGACGTCAATGACGCCACTTGGCTGGCCGACTTGATAGCCCATGGTCTGGTACGAGGGAGCTTCGTGCCGGACGAGCAGACGCAGGAAATGCGCAATTTTCTGCGGACTCGCAAGCAGTTTGTGCGGGAGCGGACCTGCCATATCCAGCGGCTGCAAAAGACGCTGGAGGACGCCAACATCAAGCTCGATTCGGTCATTACCGATATCGTTGGGGTCTCCGGCCGACGAATGCTCGAAGCGATGATCGCTGGCGAAACCAATCCAGATGTCTTGGCTGGGCTGGCGCACCGCCGGATCAGGGCAACCCCGGCCGAACTCGAAGCGGCGCTGCGCGGTCGGCTGACCGAACATCATCGCTTCATGTTGCGGTTACACCTGAACCATTTGGACGCCCTGAACGCAGCGATCGACCAGATTGACCAAGAGGTCGATGCCCACGTCGAGCCCTTTCGAACCGCAATCGAAATCCTGAGCACTATCCCCGGCGTCAGCCAACTCAGCGCCGAGGTCATCGTCGCCGAAATCGGCATCGACATGGGACGGTTCGCGACCGAAGGCCACCTGATCTCTTGGGCCGGCCTTTGTCCCAGAAACGACGAGAGTGCGGGTAAGCGCCGATCCACCCGCATGCGTAAAGGAGCGCCATGGCTCAAGACCACTCTCATCCAATGTGCCTGGGCCGCCGCCCGAACAAAGGAGAGTTATCTCCAAGCTCAGTTCCATCGGCTGAGAGCCCGCCGCGGAGCGAAGAAGGCGATCGGCGCCGTCGCCGCCTCCATCCTGACGTCCGCCTACCATATGCTGAAGAACGGCACTCTTTACGAGGATCTTGGCGCCGATCACTTTGACAATCGGGCCAAGGGCAAACAGATCCAACGTCTCGTCAGCCGCCTCCAGAATCTAGGCTTCACAGTTCAACTCCAGCCCGTCGAGGCCGCCGCATGATGGCCGTCCCAACTTCCAGCCGAGGGACAGCCTGCGCCGCCATAGACCGCCAGACGGCAGCCGGACCGGGGCTTGCCCCGGTCCCGTAGGTTTCTTGCTAGAGCAGCAGGACATGATGTGATTACTGCTGAGCCGGGGTCATGTTGCTGCCATCCACGACGGACTTTACGGCCTTCAGCACCGATGCCCACTCGACATCAAGACTGTCCAACAGTGGTATGCTCCGGACGATGTCGCCCTCACTCAGCGCCGCCTCAAGCTCAGCGGCAAAGCGAGACACCTCACCGGCCTCGATCATTCCGGCAGCCCCCTTCAGGGAATGAGCTTCGAGGATCGCCCGCTCGATATCTTGCTCAGCGACGGCCCGCCGCAGGTCGGCGATGACATCTCCTCGGTCCGAGAAGCTCTTCAAGGTCTGGATATACAGCGCCCTCATCCCAGCTACACGCCGCAATCCCGCTCGTATGTCGAGACCATCGATATGGCTCGGTAGATGGATGCCCTCGCCGAACAGTGCTTCGCCAGCCGCCCCGAACATTGGAGCGTCCCCCAATCCGGTCACCCACTTGTGGATGATGGTATAGAACTCGGCAGGGTCGAACGGCTTGCCGATGAAGTCGCTCATCCCGGCGGCTAGGCACTCCTCTTTCTGTGCTTTCAAGACATTGGCAGTCATGGCGATGATGGGCAGGTCGGCGAGGTCCTCCCGTTCACGGATCAGCCGGGTCGCGGTGACGCCGTCCATATTGGGCATTCTCATGTCCATCAGGACGATTTCGTAATCCTTCGCCACCGCCTTTTCGACTGCCTCCTTGCCATCACCGGCGACATCCACCTCCATTCCCATGGCCGACAACAATCCGACCGCCACCGTCCGATTGGTAGGATCATCATCGGCGAGAAGCACGTGCGCACCCCACAAAATGGAATAGTCCTTCGTCCCTGAACCGGGTTGGGTCGCCAATGTCCGCCGATCCGTGGGTTCCGTCGGTGAGATCAATCCGCTGTCGGCGGATCGCCCGACCAACGCGGTAAACCAGAAGGTGCTTCCGTGGCCAACGCCGCTTTCGACCCCCACGTCACCGTTCATCAGCTCCGCCAGTCGCTTGGCGATGGCCAACCCAAGCCCGGTTCCGCCGAACTTGCGGGTAATCGACGGATCCGCTTGTTGAAATGGCTTGAACAGATCGCCTTGTTGTTCCCGCGTCAGGCCGATGCCCGAATCGATGACGGAGATGCGCAACAGCAAGTCATCACGATCGACGGGCTCCGCTTCGACCTTGACCGAAATCCCCCCCTGCTGGGTGAACTTGACCGCGTTGTTCAGATAATTGAGCAGCACCTGTCCAATCCGCAGCGGATCACCGACCAGCTTCCGAGGAACATCAGGAGCGAACTGGACGGAAACACTCACCCCCTTGGCCGCAGCATCATTCTTGACCACTACCAGCGTGTCATCGATGACCTGAGCCAAGTCGAATGGCACATTTTCAAGCTCTATCCGCTCGGCCTCGATCTTCGAGAGGTCCAGGATATCGTTGATGATGGTGAGTAGGTGCTGCGCCGATTGCCCGATGCCCTCGATGTACTCGCGCTGCTTGGGGGCCAGATCACCCATCAAGGCCAGATGCGTCAGGCCGATGACGCCGTTCATCGGGGTGCGGATTTCATGGCTCATGGTGGCCAGAAAGTCACTTTTCGCCCGGTTAGCGGCTTCGGCCTTGACCTCGGCCTCTTTAAGTTGGGTCAGATCGGTTTTCGCGGAGACATAGCCGATCGTCGCTCCATTGGCATCCACAATCGGCGCCGTCTTCACCAGGACGGAAATGGTCCGCCCGTCCTTGGTTCGCCGCAGCTTTTGACCCTCAAAATTGCCGGATTCGACAGGGTTTTCCTCTCGCAGCGCGGGATCGTCGGGAAGCAGAATGGACAGGTTGTGGCCCTGAAGTTCGGCGAGGGAGTAGCCAAATAACCATTCATAGGCTGGGTTCGCGTACTGTACGCGGTGTTCCGAATCGCTGACGACGATCGCCGCAGTGGATTGTCGCACGGCCTCGTTGAGCCAGCGCAGTTGCTCTTCAGCCTGCTTGCGCGCGGTGATATCGCGGGCGATGCCGAACAACCCTATCAGGCGGTGGTGGTGGTCGTAGACCGGGCCCTTTGTGGACAGAAACGTCTCACCATCCCTCAGTTTCTGCTTGCCTAAAAGAATCGGTGTGTGATTCAAGGATTCCGCCCTTTGATCGAGCGGAGGCGGTGGGATGGGTGGGATTGAGCACGTTGCAGTTGGGATCATTGCGGATCTCGAGGCGAAGT